>JAEZPL010000111.1 GCA_023413605.1 Pseudomonadota bacterium | reverse complement strand
GGCTTGCCCTGTTCGCTGCCGGACAGGCGCCGCACGCGGCCGACGATGATGACGTGGTCGCCGCCGTCGTAGACATGCTCGCGGTCGCATTCCAGGTTGGCGAGGCAGCCGGACAGGATCGGCACGCCCGTGTCCCAGCGCTCCACCCCGACGCCGTCCCAGCGTTCCTGCAGGTCGCGCCTGGAGAAGCGCGCCGACAGATCCGCCTGCCCCTCCGCCAGGATGTTCACCGCAAAGGACGGGGCCTTGGTGAAGGCCTCGAAAGACATGGCGGCCCGGCCGAGGCAGAATTGCACCAGCGGGGGTTCCAGCGACACCGACGAGAAGGAATTCACGGTCACGCCGATGGGCTCCCCGTCGGGAGCGATGGTGGTGACGACGGAGATGCCCGTGGCGAAGCATCCGAGGGCGTTGCGGAACGCCCGAGAATCGAAGGTCATGGCGGCCTGTTTTCGGCTCGACGGAACGGCGGTGCAGGCGGGCTTAACCCAGCCGGCCTTTCGGCGCAAGCCGGAACTGTCCGGCTTCGACAGTAAGCATGCCTCGTTTCGTTAAATGGATCTTAAGGGTGATCGGCCAACCTTTCGGCGCTGAAACAGGTCCGCATTTCCGGTGGGCCTTCGCACCCGCAAGGCACTCCGAACCCGAAAGGTCCCATGGCCGCGAACCCCGGCGGCAACGAGCAGCCGATCATCATCAAGAAGAAGAAGGGCGGGCACGGCGGCCACCACGGCGGCGCGTGGAAGGTGGCCTATGCCGACTTCGTGACCGCCATGATGGCCTTCTTCCTGCTGCTGTGGCTGCTGAACGTGACCACGTCGGACCAGCGCAAGGGCATCGCCGACTATTTCTCACCCATGTCTGTCAGCCGCGAGCAGTCGGGCTCCGGCGGCATGCTGGGCGGGCGCACCATCACGGCGCCGGGCGCGCAGATGTCTCCCTCCTCGCCGATGTCCTCGGACGCGCCGGTGTCCGGCCCGCCCGGCCACGCGACGGAGGACACGGACAACGACGCCGACCCGACGGAGGCCCCGCCCCCCTCGCCCACCGAGCAGAAGACCAGCGAATCGCGCCTGGACTACCAGAAGCGGCTGGAGGAGCAGGCCAAGCAGCTGGGCATCCCCGGCCAGAAGCCGGGCGAGAGGCTGGCCGACTTCGCCGAGCGCGTGAAGGAAGGCGGCGACAAGCTGCTGGACGCCCAGAAGGAGGCCCGCCAGTTCCAGCAGGCCGCCACCGAGATCCGGCAAGCCATCCAGTCGATCCCGGAACTGGAGCCGCTGGCCCAGAACCTGATGATCGACCAGACCCCGGAAGGCCTGCGCATCCAGATCGTGGACCAGGACCGCGTGTCGATGTTCCCCGGCGGCTCCGGCCAGATGTACCCGCAGACCCGGCAGTTGGTCATGCAGGTGGCCAAGGCGCTGGCGAAGCTGCCGAACAAGCTGTCGATCAGCGGCCACACCGACGGCATTCCCTTCACCTCCGGCTCGGGGCGCGACAATTGGGATCTGTCGACGGAGCGCGCCAACGCCACCCGGCGCGCGCTGGTCGCCGGCGGCATTCCGGAAGACCGTGTCCAGGACGTGATCGGCCGCGCCGACCGCGACCTGCTGGTGCCCGACCAGCCCGGCAGCCCGCGCAACCGCCGCATCAGCATGGTCTTGATGCGCGAGACGCAAACCGGCGGATCAGCAGCGCCCGCCGATACCAAAGCCGCACCCGCGGCGGTACCTAAGCGTTAGTTTCTTAGCGCCCTATTTACCACTTCTTGTTTTGACATTGCGTCGCACAACGTCCGGAACGTTTGCCCCTGTTCAAACCGCGAAATCTAGGCTCATACTTCCTCTCGCACACCATTGCCAATCGGCATCGGTCAATTGAGAGCGTAAGCTGCGGGGGAGTCTGTGAGCGTACCCGAGGGCAAGGCGACTGACCTTTTGTCAACTTACGATCCCGGCCTCTACTACGACGAATTGTTCGGAGGCGGTGATTGTCCAGCCGATCACGCGGCGCTTATCCGGCAACGACTTGCCGGACTGAACTTCGAGGAGATGCGTCGGCGCTCCCAGGATGCGGAGAGGGAGCTTTATAACCTCGGCATTACGTTCCTGGTCTATTCGAACAAGGACGCGGTGGACCGCATTCTTCCGTTCGACATCATTCCCCGCGTGATTTCCGCCCGGGAATGGGCGCATCTCGAAGCCGGGATCAACCAGCGCGTCACCGCGCTGAACCTGTTCCTGCACGACATCTACCACGACCAGAAGATCCTGAAGGACGGCGTCGTCCCGGCCGACCTTGTGCTCGGCAACAGTTGCTTCCGGCCGCAGATGGTCGGGCTGGACGTGCCCTTCGACACCTACATCCACATCATGGGCGTGGACCTCGTGCGCGACCGCGAAGGCACCTACCGCGTGCTGGAGGACAACGGGCGCGTGCCGTCCGGCGTGTCCTACGTGGTGGAAAACCGCCACATGATGCAGCGCGTCTTCCCCGACCTGATGCAGGACATCGGCATCCGTCCCGTGGACAACTACGGCCACAAGCTGCTGGACGCGATGATGGAGATCGCGCCGCAGGATGTGGCCGACCCGCAGGTGGTGCTGCTGTCTCCGGGCTCCTACAACTCGGCCTATTTCGAGCACATCTTCCTGGCGCGCGAGATGGGCGTGCCGCTGGTCGAAGGGCGCGATCTCGTGGTCGAGAACGACCGCGTCTACATGAAGACGACCAACGGTCTGGCGCGGGTCGATTCGATCTACCGCCGCATCGACGACGCCTTCCTCGACCCCAAGGCCTTCAACCCCGACAGCATGTTGGGCGTGCCCGGCATCCTGGAGGCCTACCGCAAGGGCAACGTGGCGCTGGCCAACGCCATCGGCACCGGCGTTGCCGACGACAAGGCCATCTACTGCTACGTGCCGCGGATGATCAAATACTACCTGGACCAGGAAGCGATCATCCCCAACGTCGACACCCGCATCTGCCGGGAAGCCGACGCGCTGCAATACACGCTGGACAACCTGAACAAGCTGGTGGTCAAGCCGGTCGGCGAGGCGGGCGGCTACGGCATCACCATCGGTCCGCGCGCCAGCCGGGAACAGCTGGCGGAGTGCCGGGAAAAGCTGCTGGCCGATCCCGCCAACTACATCAGCCAGCCGGTCGTGGACCTGTCGGTCTGCCCCACCGTGACCGAGGACGGAATCGAACCCCGCCACGTCGACCTGCGCCCCTTCGCCATCACCGGCAAGAGCACCTGGGTCCTGCCCGGCGGCCTGACCCGCGTGGCGCTGAAGAAGGGCACGCTGATCGTCAACTCGTCGCAGGGCGGCGGTTCGAAGGACACCTGGGTTCTCCAAGATGGGGTGCTGCAGGATGGGGTTCAGGAAGGGGGCGCGTCGTGAATCTGCTGGCTCGTTACGCCGAGTGCATTTTCTGGATGGCGCGCTACATGGAGCGCGCGGAGAATCTCGCCCGCATCCTGGATGTGCACGAGACCTTCGCGCGCGACACGCGCGGCATGACCAACTGGTTTTCCATCGTCCAGTTGAACGCCGACGAGAAGGATTTCTTCAGCCGTCATGACCGGCCGACGGCCGAGGCGGTCGTCCATTACTACATGTTCGACACCGAGCACCCGAACTCGCTGGTGTCGATGCTGCGCATGGCGCGGGAGAACGCGCGCGTCCTGCGCCCCTGGATCTCGACCGAGATGTGGACGCAGATCAACGTGTTCCACAACAAGCTCGTGGAGATGAACCGCAAGGACGTGGCCCTGCCCAACCTGTCCAAGGTCTGCACCTGGATCAAGGAGGAGTGCCAGACCCACACCGGCATCACCGAGGGCACCTTCTATCGGGACCAGGGCTGGTATTTCTACCAGATGGGCAAGTACATCGAGCGGGCGGACCAGACGACTCGCCTGCTGGACATCAAGTACCACACGCTTCTGCCGTCCCCGCTCGACGTCGGCTCCACGCTGGACGTCAGTCAGTGGACCACCGTTTTGCGGTCCGCCGCCGGGTACCACGCCTTCCGGCGCGTCTATCCGCGCGGCATGACACCCATGACGGTCGCCGGCTTCATGATGTTCAACGAAGGTTTCCCCCGATCCGTTGTGATGTGTGTGCGACAGATCGACGGCCTCTTGACCCGCATGAAGTCCCGTTACACCTTGCGCGGAGGCAGCGAAGCGATGGAAAAAGTGGACGAGTTGCTGGGGGCGCTTCTGGCGCGTCCGATCGAGGAAGTGATCCGCGGCGGCCTGCACGAATATCTGGATTGGGTGCAGGAGCAGTTGAGCGAGATCACCAACGAAATCGGCCGCGCCTTTTTCGGCCAGGTCACCGTCGCGGCAGCCCAAACGCAGATCCAATAGCCCTGAGCCAACAGCCGGACCCACATGTCGGTCATCCAGCCGCACCACCGCCCGCTCCAGCAGTTCTTCCGGTCAGGGCCGATGCCCTGCCCCTACCTGCCGGGGCGGGTGGAGCGCAAGTTGTTCACCCGACTGCTGGGCCCCTATTCGGCTGAGATCAACTCCACCCTGTCGCGCGCCGGCTTCCGGCGCAGCCACGACATCGTCTACCGGCCGGTCTGCCCCAACTGCCAGGCCTGCGTGCCGGTGCGCATCCCCGTGGCCACCTTCCAGCCGACCCGGTCGCAGAAGCGCGTCTCCCGCATCAACCAGGACCTCTGCATCCACGAAGCGCCGGCCATGGCCACGGCGGAGCAGTACCGCCTGTTCGCCAATTACCAGAACTCGCGCCACGGCGAATCCGACATGGCGCGCATGGCGATGGCCGACTTCGCCGCCATGATCGACGAGGGGCGCGCCGACACCAGCCTGTTCGAAGCCCGCGACGCGCAGGGGCGGCTGGTCGGCTGCATGCTGACCGACCGACTGACCGACGGTTTTTCCGCCGTCTACAGCTTCTACGATCCCCGCCAGGACCGCCGCAGCCTGGGCACCTTCATGATCCTCAGCCTGCTGGAGCGCGCGCTGGCGGAGGGGTTGCCCTACGTCTATCTCGGCTATTGGATCGAGCAGAGCCGCAAGATGGCCTACAAGGCAAAGTTCCGCCCGTTGGAAGCGTTGGGCCGGGACGGGTGGTTTCGCCTCCCGAATGATCCGCCCGGCTGACCGCCGACCCTTCGGATTGCCTTCGGACCGGGTATATTGGGGCAATCACGTATAAGACCTTTCAAACTCTTGCACAGCCGGGGCCTCCTGCGGAATATTGCCGCAGAAAACACCCGTTGGTGTTACCATAAAAGATTGAACCGGCGCCCAGCGCCACCGTTCACAGGGCAACAAAAGGGACGGATCGGGCAACGACCCGGTCCAAACCATAAGGGAGGCTCTCCGTTGAGGTTCCTGCTCCGAATCAGCGGGCTGATCGATGCTGTCAACAATGGCATCGGCAAGCTCGTCTATTGGCTGGTGCTGGTCGCAGTGATCGTCAGTTCCGGCAATGCAGTCATCCGCTACAGCCTCCATTACAGCTCCAACGCCTGGCTAGAGCTGCAATGGTATCTGTTCTCCGCGATTTTCCTGTTGTGCTCGGGCTACACGTTCCTGCGCAACGAACACATCCGGATCGACATCATCCTGGGCCGCTTTTCCAAACGCGTGCAGGCCATGGTGGACATCTTCGGGATCATTTTCTTCCTGTTCCCGATGGCAATCCTGATCATGTGGCTTTCGTGGCCCATGTTCTGGGACAGCTACATCACCGGAGAAATGTCGAGCGATGCCGGCGGCCTGATCCGCTGGCCGGCCAAGATCCTGGTTCCCGTCGGATTCTTCCTGCTGACCATTCAGGCGGTGTCCGAGCTGATCAAGCGCATCGCCTATCTGGCCGGACTCATCGACGAGCCCGGCGAGAAGATGCACAGCCACTCCTAAGAGACCGGGGACCAAACGATGGCTGCCTTCCTCGTTGAGAACATGGCGCCGCTGATGTTCGCGGCGCTTGTTCTTTTTCTTCTGATGGGTTTCCCGGTCGCTTTCGCGCTCGCCGCGAACGGCCTCGTCTTCGGCCTGATCGGCATCGAGTTGGGCCTGCTGACCCCGGCGCTGTTCCAGGCGGTGCCGGAGCGTGTCTTCGGCATCATGCGCAACGACACGCTGCTGGCCATTCCCTTTTTCACCTTCATGGGCCTGATCCTTGAACGATCCGGCATGGCCGAAGACCTGCTCGACACAGTCGGACAGCTGTGCGGCCCGCTGCGCGGCGGCTTGGCCTATGCGGTGATCTTCGTCGGCGCGCTGCTGGCCGCCACGACGGGCGTGGTGGCCGCGTCGGTCATCTCGATGGGCCTGATCTCGCTGCCGATCATGCTGCGCTACGGCTATGACCGGCGTCTCGCGTCGGGCGTCATCGCGGCGTCGGGCACGCTGGCACAGATCATCCCGCCGTCGCTGGTGCTGATCATTCTGGCCGACCAGCTCGGCCGTTCGGTCGGCGACATGTACGCCGGCGCCCTGATCCCGGGTCTGGTTCTGACCGGCCTCTATGCCGGCTACATCCTGATCACCAGCATCGTCCGCCCCGACTTCGCCCCGGCCCTGCCGCTGGAGGCGCGCTCGCTCCGCGGATTCCAGCTGCTGTTCCGCGTGCTGACGTCGCTGGTGCCGCCGCTGGTTCTGATCTTCCTGGTGCTGGGCACGATCTTCCTCGGCATCGCGACGCCGACGGAAGGCGGCGCCATGGGTGCAATGGGCGCCCTGATCCTGGCGTTCATAAAACGGCAGCTGAACTGGTCGCTGCTGCGTCAGGCGATGGACACGACGGCGAAGCTGTCCTCCTTCGTGATCTTCATCCTGATCGGCTCGACGGGCTTCGGTCTGGTGTTCCGCGCCGTGAA
>JAEZPL010000211.1 GCA_023413605.1 Pseudomonadota bacterium | reverse complement strand
AGCTGCTGCTCAAGCTGCGGCTTCACCTCGTCCAGGGTCGGCTGCGGCTGGGTACGCTTGTCCTCGACCTTGATGACGTGCCAGCCGAACTGGGTCTTCACCGGCTCCTTGCTGATCTCGCCCTTCTTCATGGCGAAGGCGGCGTCGGCGAAGGGCTCGACCATCGTGTCCTTGGTGAAGTAGCCGAGGTCGCCGCCCTGCTGGGCCGCCACCGGATCCTTCGACTTCTCCTTGGCGATCTTGGCGAAGTCGCCGCCCTTGTTCAGCTCGGCGATGATGCCCTTGGCCTCGTCTTCCTTCTCGACGAGGATGTGGCTGGCCTTCACCTCTTCCTGGGGCGGGTTCTGCTTCAGGAAGTCCTTGTAGGCCTCGTCCAGCTTGGCCGGGGTGATGCGGGACTGCACTTCCTTCTGGATGTAGGCGCGCTGGACCGCGCGCTCCTCGGCGCGCTTGATCTCGTCCTTCACCTCCGGGGTGCCGGCGAGGTTGGCCTTGTAGCCGGCCGACGCCACCAGCTTGGAATTCACCAGCTGCTCGATCACCGCCGGATAGATCATTTCCAGCGGCATCTGCTGGACCTGCGGCGGCAGCTGGCCGACCATGCGCTGGACGTCGGAGCGGTGGATTTCCTCACCGTTGACGCGGGCGACGACCGGGTCGGCAGGGGTGGATTGGGCGGCCGGAGCCGGGGTGCCCGCCGCGGGAGCCGGGCTCTGCGCGTAGGCGGTCAGGGCCATGCCGCAGGCGGCCATGGACAGAAGGGCGGTGCGGAACACTCGATTCACCATGGGGTCTCATTCCTTCCGGCGGGGGGCCTTGTTTCAGGCGATTGTTGTCGCAGTCAGGCGTCCGTCTCGCGCCCGAATCCGCGGGGATTAAGCATGGCTTCGGCGCGCGGGGCAAGCGGTCCTGATACCCTGTGTCAACCATGCGCGGGGCGATATGGCGGCGGAACGGTGGTGGAACCATGGCGTGCCACACGCCCGTATCCCCGTCTTCGCGTTATGGACGCGTCCAAAGGGGCGGGTCTCGTTGACAGAAACTTGCTTCGGGCCTATGTGAGACCGGTCAAAAAGCCGGCTCTCACGACGTCCACCCCCGAGGTTTTCATGTTCGGTGCTCTCGCCCGCAAGATTTTCGGCACCGCCAATTCGCGCAACGTCAAGGCGCTGCAAAAGACCGTCCAGCAGATCAACGCGCTGGAGCCCGAGGTTCAGAAGCTCTCCGACGACGAGCTGCGCGCCCGAACCGACTGGCTGCGCGGCCGCCTGAAGCAGGGAGAGACGCTGGACGACATCCTGCCCGACGCCTTCGCCACCGTGCGCGAGGCGGGCAAGCGCGTGCTCGGCCAGCGGCACTTCGACGTGCAGCTGATGGGCGGCATGGTGCTGCACCAGGGCAAGATCGCCGAGATGCGCACGGGCGAGGGCAAGACGCTGGTCGCCACGCTGGCCGTCTACCTGAACGCGCTGGAAGGCAAGGGCGTCCACGTCGTGACCGTGAACGACTATCTGGCCTCGCGCGACAGCGGCTGGATGGGCCGCATCTACCGGTTCCTGGGCCTGTCCACGGGCTGCATCGTCCATGGGCTGGACGACGAGGAGCGCCGCGCCGCTTACGCCGCCGACATCACCTACGGCACCAACAACGAGTTCGGCTTCGACTACCTGCGCGACAACATGAAGTTCCGTCGCGAGGACATGGTCCAGCGCGCCTTCAACTACGCCATCGTCGACGAGGTCGACTCGATCCTGATCGACGAGGCGCGCACGCCGCTGATCATCTCCGGCCCGTCGACCGACGCGGCGGACATGTACGTCCAGGTGGACCGCCTGATCCCGCAGCTGACGCGGGACGATTACGAACTGGACGAGAAGAACCGCACCGTCAGCCTGTCCGAAGCCGGGCAGGAGCATATGGAGCAGCTGCTGGCTCAGTCCGGGCTGCTGAAGTCGGGCGGGCTGTACGACATCCAGAACGTGGCGCTGGTCCATCACGCCCAGCAGGCGCTGCGCGCCCACACGCTGTTCCAGCGCGACAAGGACTACATCGTCAAGGATGACAAGGTCATCATCATCGACGAGTTCACCGGTCGCATGATGGAAGGCCGCCGCTATTCGGAAGGCCTGCACCAGGCGCTGGAGGCGAAGGAGAAGGTGACGATTCAGCGCGAGAACCAGACGCTGGCCTCCATCACCTTCCAGAACTACTTCCGCCTCTACCCGAAGCTGGCCGGCATGACCGGCACGGCGATGACCGAGGCGGCGGAGTTCGCGGAGATCTACGGCCTTGAGGTCGTGGACATGCCGACGAACCTGCCGGTCCAGCGCAAGGACCAGGACGACGAGGTCTACCGGAAGGCGTCGGAGAAGTACGACGCGATCGTCGACCTGATCGAGGACGCCCGCAAGCGCCAGCAGCCGGTGCTGGTCGGAACGACCTCCATCGAGAAGTCGGAGCTGATCTCCGACCTGCTGAAGAAGCGCGGCATCCCGCACAACGTGCTGAACGCCCGCCACCACGAGCAGGAAGCCTACATCGTCGCGCAGGCCGGCCGTCCGGGCGCCGTCACGGTCGCCACCAACATGGCTGGCCGCGGCACCGACATCCAGCTGGGCGGCAACGTCGAGATGCGCATCAAGATCGAGCTGGCCGACGTGCCGGAAGGTCCGGAGCGCGAGGCCAGGATCAAGCAGATCGAGGCCGAGGTGGCCGAGGCGCGCGATCTGGTGAAGCAGGCTGGCGGCCTCTACGTCGTCGGCACGGAGCGGCACGAGAGCCGGCGCATCGACAACCAGCTGCGCGGCCGTTCGGGCCGCCAGGGCGATCCGGGCGCCTCGAAGTTCTTCCTGTCGCTGGAAGACGACCTGATGCGCATCTTCGGGTCGGAGCGCATGGACGGCATGCTCCAGCGCCTGGGCCTGAAGGACGGCGAGGCGATCATCCACCCCTGGATCAACAAGGCGCTGGAAAAGGCCCAGACGAAGGTCGAGGCCCACCACTTCGAGGTCCGCAAGAACCTGCTGAAGTTCGACAACGTCATGAACGACCAGCGCAAGGTCGTCTATGAACAGCGTCGCGAGATCATGGACACGGAGGACATCGCCGAGACCATCAAGGAGATGCGCCACCAGATCATCTCCAACATGGTCAACAAGGCGATCCCGCCGAACTCCTACTCCGAAGCCTGGGACATCGCCGGCCTGCACGAGGAGGTGAACCGCCTGCTCGGCATGGATTTGCCGGTTCAGGAATGGGCCAAGGAAGAGGGCATCGCCGAGCCCGAGATCGAGGAGCGCGTGCGCGAGGCCGCCGACCGCAAGTACGCGGAAAAGGTCGAGAGCTACGGCGCCGACACCATGCGGCATGTGGAGAAGAGCCTGCTGCTGCAGATCCTGGACCAGGAATGGAAGGATCACCTGCTGCAGCTCGACCACCTGCGCCAGGGCATTTCCTTGCGCGCCTACGCGCAGAAGGACCCGCTCAACGAGTACAAGCGCGAGGCGTTCGAGCTGTTCGAGGGCATGCTGGGCGCGCTGCGCGAGCAGGTGACCGCCGTGCTGATGCACGTCGAGATCCGCGTCGCCCCGCAGCCCGAGGAGCTGTACGCCCGTCCGCCGCAGGAAATGCACGAAGGCCGCGACGACCCGGCGCTGGCGCTGGCGGAGGCCGAGTCCGGCTATCCGGCGGCCGACGCCCCGCTGCCCGCCGGCATGGTCCGCCGTGCGGCCGCAGCCGGCGCCGTCGCGGGTGCGGTCGAGGAGTGGGCCAACACCCCGCGCAACGCCCCTTGCCCCTGCGGATCGGGCCAGAAGTACAAGCACTGCCACGGCAAGGTGGCGTAAGACGCGACGCCAAGACGTTACGGGGGCCGGACGCTTTGTCCGGCCCTTTGTTTTTGGGTGCGGCGGAGATTTCAACCACAGAGACACGGAGACACAGAGAAGCCAGTTCCTCTGTATCTCCGTGTCTCTGTGGTGAATTTTTCAGCACTCGGCCGCCCCCTTCCGGGATCATCGCCGCGCCTGTCTCGTTTCCCGCCTTGGAAAGCGGGAGCGCAGCCATGCTTCAGGAATTCAAGACCTTCATAAGCCGGGGCAACGTCGTGGACCTTGCCGTCGGCATCATCATCGGCGCGGCCTTCACCGGGATCGTGAATTCGCTGGTCCGGGACGTGCTGATGCCGCCCATCGGCTGGATCATGGGCGGGGTCGACTTCTCCAACTACTTCATCAACCTGTCCGGCGGGCATTACGACAGCCTTGCCGCGGCGGAGGCGGCCGGGGCGGCGACCATCAACTACGGCCGCTTCCTCAACGCCGTCATCAACTTCTTCATCGTCGCGGCGGCGCTGTTCCTGATCGTGCGGCAGGTCAACCGGCTGCATGTCCTCCAGGACTCCAAGCCAAAACCGACCCCCCGTGAAGAAATCCTGCTGCAGGAGATCCGTGACGCGCTGATGACCCGCTTGCCGGCCCCGTCAACGGCCCCGTCGGCAGACGGGAAGCCCGTGGCGCGCCCGGAGTGAGCGGGCTGGCCTGACGGTCTTGCACGGCAGCCCTGCCAAACCGCGGAGCGGATTGCGAAAATTCTTCTTGGATTGTGCGCCGCAACCCCCTATGTAGGGCGTCTTGATCGCTGGAGGCTCGCGCGTCTCTTGAGCGAGACGCGCTTTGATATTGCGGGATGGCCCTCTCAAGGACCCGGTCGCCCGTTGCTTCGGACAGACGCCTCTCCCTCTTCCGACCTCCTCCCGGCGAAAACGCCGGTGTACCACCGCTCACCATCCGGGTGCGGCGGACGTGCGCCGTCTTGGTCCTGAGGAAAGGTTTCACTTCTTGTCGAACGAAATGACCGCTGCCGTCGAGATGCCCGCTACCGACGAGACCCTGGCCGTCGAAACCAATGTTGCCGAAACCATTGTTGCCGATACCGCCGACACCGACATCACCGCCTCCGAGAGCGCTTTCGCGCCGCTCGGCCTGCACCCGCTGGTGCTGAAGGCGCTGGAAGCGTTTGAGTACAACACCCCGACCCCGGTCCAGGCCGAGGCGATCCCGCCGGCCCTGGCCGGCCGCGACATCCTTGCCACCGCCGAGACCGGCACCGGCAAGACCGCCGCCTTCATGCTGCCGGCCCTGACCCGCACGGCCGAGCTGCCGCGCCTGGGCGTCGCCGCCCCGCGCGTTCTGGTGCTCGCCCCGACGCGCGAACTGGCCAAGCAGGTCACCGACGCCGCCCGCAAGTACGCGAAGTTCATGAAGCGCAACATCGTGGACGTGGTCGGCGGCATGCCGTACCGCGACCAGCTGCGCCTTCTGTCCCGCGCCGTGGACGTGATGGTGGCCACGCCGGGCCGTCTGCTGGACCACGTGTCGCGCAACCGCATCGACCTCAGCACCGTCGAGGTGCTGATCCTGGACGAGGCGGACCGCATGCTGGACATGGGCTTCCTCGACGACGTCGAGCTGATCGCCAAGTGCTGCCCGGACAGCCGCCAGACGCTGCTGTTCACCGCCACGCTGGACCGCCGCATGGCCCAGCTGGCCGGCAAGCTGCTGCGTGACCCGGTGCGCGTCGCCGTTGAAAGCTCGACCACCTCGGTGAACGTCGAGCAGCGTCTGCACCACGCCGACGACATGGACCACAAGCGCCGCCTGCTGAAGCACTTCGCGGACCAGCCGGAGGTCGGCAAGGCGATCATCTTCGCCGCGACCAAGCGCGACGCGGATGCCCTGGCCGAGGAGCTGAGCGACGCCGGCCATGCCGCCGCCGCCCTGCACGGCGATATGGACCAGTTCAAGCGCAACCGCACGCTCCAGCGCCTGCGCACCGGCCAGGTCCGCCTGCTGGTGGCGACCGACGTGGCGGCGCGCGGCATCGACGTGCGCGACATCACCCACGTCATCAACTTCG
>JAEZPL010000052.1 GCA_023413605.1 Pseudomonadota bacterium | reverse complement strand
GAGCGACACCGACTGCACGTCGGGCATGGTGTCGGTCGCGACGCGCAGCCCGTTCGGCAGCGTGGTCACTCGAATGGTCATGCGGCCTCCTTGGCGGCGCGGGCGCGTTCCGCGACGAAGGCCTGCACGGCGCCCAGATCGTTGGGCAACTCGGACAGGCGCTCCTCGCGCACATACAGGTCGGACAGGCGCGGCGGCAGGTCCGGCCGGTGGCCGGTCGCCTTCTCGACCGCGTCGGGGAACTTGGCGGGATGGGCGGTCGCCAGGATGACCGTCGCGACGTCGGCCGGCAGCCCGGCCGCCTTGGCGGAGGCCACGCCGACCGCCGTGTGCGGGTCGAGCAGATAGCCGCTGGTCGTCCAGACCTGCTCGATGGTCGCCATGGTGCCGGCCTCGTCCACCCGGTGGCCGGCGAAGATCGCCAGGGCCTGGGCCAGTTGGGCCTCGGTAACCTCGAACTTCCCTTCCGCGCGGAAGCGGTTCATCGACGCCGTGACGGCAGCGCCGTCGCGCCCCAACAGGTCGAACAGCAGCCGCTCGAAGTTGGAGGAGATCTGGATGTCCATGCTGGGACTCAATGTGGGCACGACCGGAGCCGCCGACATGGCGCCGCTCGCAAAAAAGCGCGCCAGGATGTCGTTGGAGTTGGAGCCCACGACGAGCTTTTCGATCGGCAGCCCCATCGACCGCGCGCCATAGGCGGCGTAGACGTTGCCGAAATTGCCCGTCGGCACGGTGAAGGCCACCTTGCGGTCCGGCGCGCCCAGCGCCACCGCGGCCGTGAAGTAGTAGACGATCTGGGCCATGATGCGCGCCCAGTTGATGGAGTTCACCGCCGACAGGCCCATCCGGTCGCGGAAGGCCACGTCGTTGAACATCGCCTTCACCAGATCCTGGCAATCGTCGAAGGTGCCGTGCAGCGCGACGTTGTGGACGTTGTCGGACAGCACGCTGGTCATCTGCCGGCGCTGCACCTCCGACGTGCGGCCCTTGGGGTGCAGGATGAAGATGTCCACGTTCTGGCGGTCGCGGCAGGCCTCGATGGCGGCGGAGCCGGTGTCGCCGGAGGTGGCGCCGACGATGGTCACCCGCTCCCCGCGCTTGGCCAGCACATGGTCGAACAGGCGGCCGAGCAGTTGCAGCGCCACGTCCTTGAAGGCCAGCGTCGGGCCGTGGAAAAGCTCCAGCACCCAGTTGCTCTGGTCGAGCTGCACCAGCGGCGTCACGGCGGTGTGGTCGAAGGTGGCGTAGGCGTCCTTCACGATGGCGCGGAAGTCATCCTCCGCGATGGCGCCGCCCAGGAAGGGCAGCATCACGCGGACGGCGATCTCGCTGTACGGCAGGCCGCGCATGGCGCGGATGTCGTCCGCCGAGAACTGCGGCCAGCTCTGCGGCACATACAGGCCACCGTCGCGCGCCAGACCGGCCAGGAGGACATCTTCGAAACCCAGGACCGGGGCCTGGCCCCGCGTGCTGACGTACTGCACCGCAAAACTCCGACGCTTTAGGGCCGACGCAATGAAGCCGGCGTAAGGGTAGCGCCGGCAACGGTTGTGGAAAGGGCATAGTTAGCCGCTGCCCCCCATCCGCGCAAGCGGCGGCTGCCCCCACGGCGGGGAACAAGGACGGCCGCGGATGCGGAAAAGGGGCCGGCAGCGCGGCTGCCAGCCCCCATTCCTTGCGTCGCCGTTTCGGCCCGGCGGTCAGCCGGCCCCGTGACCGTCCAACGGATCATGATGCGTCTGCGACGGATCATAGGCCGTGTCCAGCTGCAGCGGGTCGGTGGCCGTCAGATTGGCCGCGTCGGTCGCCGCGTGGGTGGCGGCCTGCGTGGCCTGGGCCTGCGCCGCGGCGTGCGCCCAGACGTTGACGCTGTCCTGGGCCAGGTCCACGAGGTGGACGCCGTCCGACAGGGCCTGGGCCGTGGCCGGCGACCACGGGGACTTGCCCTCGCTGCCGCCGCCGGAGTACAGGCCGGACTTGATGGCGTTGTACTTAACCTGGTCGACCGTCTGCCAGTCGTCCTTCAGGATGCCGCCGGTGTCGCCCGAGTTCGGGTTCCACGACCAGTAGGTCCAGCTGGCGCCCTCCTTGCCGGCACCCAGGTCGTTGGTGCCGTCGCCGTCGAAGTCGCCGTTCATGTATTCCATGAGCTTGGCGATGTAGGTCCTGTCCTGCTCGGTGTCCAGCTTGCCGCCGAACTCGCCGACCAGAACCGGGGCCTTGTTTTCTTTCATCAGCCAGCCCCAGTTGTCGCTGTACTGCTTGTCCATGTTGTTCGGGAAGTCCGGGTCCTTGAACCATTCCATCTCGTGGATGGACGGGCCGTAGGAGTGGACCGAATAGACCAGCTTGTTCGGCGTGTCGAATTCGATCGGGCGTTCCTTGGCGCCGGCCAGGTTGCCGCCCCACCATTCCCACTTGTTGTCGTGGATCTCGACGCCTTCGACCAGCAGCAGCCAGTCCTTGTTCACGGTCTGGATGGCGTTGCCGATGCGCTCCGCGGCCGCGGCCCAATCCGTCTTCGGATCGCCGCCGCCCCAGGTCGCGTCGCCGTGCGGCTCGTTGTGCAGGTCGGCACCGATAACGGTGTCGTTGCCCTTGTAGCGCTCCGCCAGCATCTTCCAGTTTTCGATCATCTTCGACTCAGGGTACTGGTCGTCGTACCACAGGCCGTTCTCGTTGGCGGACGCACCGTCGCTGGAGCGATGGTGGTCGAGGATGACCTTCATGCCGATGCGGCCGGCGTAGTCGATGACCTTGTCCATGACCTCCAGCGGGGTCTTGTTCTCAAGGTCGGGGTTCTTCGACGTGTCGATGCCCGTCGCACGATCAGCGTCAAGGGCCGCATCACTCCAGGGAAGGCGGATGGTGTTGAAGCCGAGCGACTTCATCTGATCCATCATGCCCCAGTAACCGCGCATGTCCATGCCGTTGGGGTTGAAGACAAAACCTTCTCCACCGAACCAGTTCACGCCCGTCAGCTTGACGTTCTGACCCGACGAATCGACGATCTGGTTGCCGTCCGTGTGCAGGAAGCCCTTGGCGATGGTCATTGTATAAACCTCGTTACCGTTCGCGTTGGTCCCGAGGCTGGCGTTTTATGGTTAATGAAACATTGCCAATCGTGGCGAAGCTTTTTCGCATTTTCGGCGGCTTGTGACCAAATGCGGTTCAAGGAATTTGATCGGTATTTTTCCTATTTCGACGAATGCGAGAGTCCACGCTGCTTTGAGCCGATTTCCGCCGGCCGATGATTTGACCTTAATAGGTGTGCTGATTTGGCAAAGGTGGATTAGGCACTAGCCTTTTGCGCTGAACATTTTCTTTGCCGAACGGCAAAGGTACTTGGGATTTCCGGTGCCATACGGCGTCCGGAAGCGCGCTCGCCTCCCGCGCAGGCACATGCGATGGCCCTGGCCCTCAGGGCGCAGGGCCACTGTTGTGCATCATTGTGCGGATTGTGCAGCGAACTCCGTCTGCACAATGCGTCCGAAGGCCGGGTTTCCGTTCTGGAACAGCGCGTTGCCACGCCTCGTCGGTGTACGCTCGTTGTGCATCAGCGGCACTGCCCCGCGTTAACCCCCGCCGTTAACCAATGCAACGTCGTGCAACGCACGATGAGGTCGTGTTGCACGGGAGGTGGCGAGGGAGAAGGACGGGAGCGGTACAGACGGAATGCGGGCGTCGATGGGGCCAATGGTAGTGAAAGAACGGGAACAAAGCAAGATCGGCACCGGCCGCGCGCCTGGCAATCACGGCAATCGCGTTTCGGGCTTTATGCCCCCAGATACCGCGCCTCCAGGTGCCGTTTGAACACCGACACGTCCAGCGGGCGCCCTGTGGCGGCGGTCAGCAGGTCGTCGCCGGAGGCGTGGAGGCAGCCCGTGCCATGCACGTTCGCGCGCAGCCACGCGACCAGCGGGCCGAGGTCGCCGCGGGCCAGCGCCGGCCTGATCGCCGGATCGACCCTGGTCGCCGCGTCGAACAGCTGCGCCGCGGTCATGGCGCCCAGCGTGTAGCTGGGGAAATAGCCCCAACCGCCGGACGGCCAATGGATGTCCTGAAGGCAGCCCAGCCGGTCGTTGGGCGGCACCACGCCGACCAGCCGCTCCATCCCCTCGTTCCACGCGCCCGGCAGATCCTTGAGGTCCAGGTCACCGGCCACCAGCGCCTTTTCAAGGCGGTAGCGCAGGATGACGTGCGCCGGGTAGGTGACCTCGTCGGCATCCACGCGGATGAAGCCGCGCTCCACGCGGCTGTAGAGGCGGCGCAGGTTTTCCGCCTCCCAGGCCGGGCCGGAGCCGCCGAAGGCCTCCCGCGCCAAGGGGCCGAGGTAGGACAGGAATTCCGGCGAGCGGCAGGCCTGCATCTCGACGATCAGCGACTGGCTCTCGTGCACCGCCATGCCGCGCGCCTGCCCGACCGGCTGGTGGATCCAGGCCCGCGGGCGTCCCTGCTCGTACAGGGCGTGCCCGGTCTCGTGCATCACGCCCATCAGGGCCTTCGTGAAGTCAGCCTCGTCGTAGCGGGTGGTGATGCGCACGTCGTCGGTCGCACCGCCGCAGAAGGGATGCAGCGAAACGTCCAGCCGCCCGCGGCCGAAGTCGAACCCCGCCTGCCCCATCAGCCGTTCGCCCAGGGCCTTTTGCGCGGCAACGGGGAACGGCCCTTCGGGGCGCACCGGCACGGGCTCGCCGGCCTGCTTGTCCAGCACCCGCCCGATCAGGTCGGGCAGGAAGCCGGCAAGGTCGTCGAACAGCGCGTCGATGCGCACCGACCGGGCGCCGGGGTCGTGTTCGTCCAGCATGGTGTCGTAGACGGGCAGGCCCATGACGGCGGCCTTGGCCTCGCCGCACTCGCGCACGCGCCGCAGCACCTCCGTCAGCGAGGGCAGCAGCATGGCGTAGTCGCTCTCCGCCCGCGCGGTGCGCCAGATCATGTCGCAGGCGGAAATCGCCTTGCTGGTCGCCTCCACGAGGTCGGTCGGAACGGCGGTGGCGTGGCGGTGGTTGCGCCGCATCTCACGCAGGTTGGCCCTCTGCCACGCGTCGAGCGTGGGATCGCCCTCGGCCTCCGCCAGCCAGTCGGCGACGCGGGGATCGGTTTGCAGCTCGTGCGCCAGGACCGTCAGCGTGGCCGTCTGCTCCGCCCGCGCGTCGTTGGAAGCTTCCGGCATCATGGTCTGGGTGTCCCAGCTCAGGATGCCCAGCGCGTCCCCAATGGCGGCGATGCGGGCGAAGCGGCGTTCCAGGTCCTGGTATGCGGTCATGATGCGGGTCCGATGCGGCGGCGTTGCGACAGGACGTAGATGACGATCAGCGTCGCGGCGAGGCTGTACCACGTGATCGCGTATTGAAGGTGGTTGTTGGGCAACTCCACCTGCGGCTGAATGCCGTTCAGCGGCGCACCCTGCGGGCGGGCCGGATCGGGCAAGACCTCGACGACCAGCGGCGCCACGCCGGACAGGCCGGCCGCGGCGGCCATGGCCGGCGGGTCGAGGCGCAGCCAGGCGCCATCGGCGCCCGGCCGGTTCCCGGGCTGGAACAGCCCTGCCGGCTGCGGCAGGCGGACAAGGCCGGTGACGGTTACCAGTCCGTCAACATGGCTGTCCGGGCGGGTTGCGGGGTCGCGCTTGTCCATCGGGACGAAGCCGCGGTTCACCAGCACCACACCTCCGCCGTCGGCGCGCTCCAGCGGGGTCAGCACCTCGTAGCCCACCTGCCCCTGCCGGGGCCGGGCGACGATGCGCAATTCCTTGTCGTTGAGATACCGGCCGCCGACCGTCACCGGGCGGAATTCGAACTCGGCGGGGTCGGAAAGGGTTGCCGGCAGCGGCACGGGGGCGGCGTGGAGGCGCTGTTCCACCCGGTGGATCAGGTCTTCCTTCCAGTGCAGCCGCTGCATCTGCCACGTCCCCAGCGCCAGCATCGTCAGCACCGCGGGCACGGTGATCAGCGTCGCCCACAGCGACGGGCGGAAGCGGCGCGGTTCGGCGGAGGCCGGCACCGTGATGGGCTGGGTCACGCGTTCGGGTCCTCCAGCTCGTCCCGCCGGTGGCGGTATTGCAGCGCGACGACGTAGGCCTTGGCCGGCCGCAGCATGCCCAGCGCCAGCCCCAGGATGACCACGCTCCAGACGATGGTGTGCAGCCACAGCGGCCAGTCCACGTTCATCGACACCCACAGCGCGATGGGGACGACCAGAAAACCCAGGATGAAGATCAGGAACACCGCCGGCCCGTCGCCGCTGTCCTGTCGGGCGAGGTTCAGCCCGCAGACCGAACAGCGGTCGTTGACGGTGAGAAAGCCCTTGAACAGCTTGCCCCGTCCGCAGCGCGGGCAAGCGCAGCGAAGGCCCGCGGTCATCGGCGAGACGTTCGGGTAATAGGTGCTCACGACACCCATCCTTTCATGGCCCCATCCTTCCGTGGATGCCCCCTCGCCCGCCTCCGGCGGGAGAGGGAGGGGCCCATGGCAGAGCCATGGGAGGGTGAGGGCTTGGTTTCTCGGGACGACCCTGCCCCCTCACCCTCCCGCCTTCGGCGGGTCCCTCCCTCTCCCAGTGGGGCTGGGAGAGGGTAAGAAAGCCGTCGGTCAGTGGGTGCCGGCGCCGTGCGACCCCCACCAGTAGACCGACACGAACAGGAACAGCCACACCACGTCGACGAAGTGCCAGTACCAAGCCGCCGCCTCGAAGCCGAAATGGCTCTTCGGGGTAAAGTGGCCCTTCATCGTGCGTATCCAGCACACGAACAGGAAGACGGTGCCGACGATGACGTGGAAGCCGTTGAAGCCCGTCGCCATGTAGAAGGTCGACGGATAGATGCCTTGCGTGAAACCGAAGGCGGCGTGCGCGTACTCCCACCCCTGGAAGAAGGTGAACATCACGCCCAGCAGCACCGTCAGGCCCAGAGCCTTGGACGCGTCACGGTTGTTGCCCTCGATGATCGCATGATGCGCCCAGGTGACGGTGACGCCCGACAGAAGCAGGATCAGCGTCATCATCAGAGGCAGGTGGAAGGCGTCCAGCGGTTCGATGTTCGGGGGCGGCCAGACGCCCTGCGGGTTCTCCGCGAACACCTTCGGGAACAGGGCCGCGTCGTAGAAGGCCCAGAAGAAGGCGGCGAAGAACATCACCTCCGACGCGATGAACAGCGACATGCCATAGCGCAGGCCGATCTTCACGACGGGCGTGTGCGCCTTTTCACGCACCGCGTCCTTGATCACGTCGCGCCACCAGCCGCACATCACGCCCAGCACGGACAGGAAGCCCAGGATGGCGACCAGCGTGGTGCCGCCGTGCATGTAGATCACCATGCCCAGCGCGAACAGGCCGCCGGCGAAGGCGCCCAGCAGGGGCCAGGGGCTTGGCTTCACCAAATGGTAGGGATGCGGAATGCCCTCCCCCGCGCCGTGCGCGGAGGCGGGTGGATGCGGCATTTGCGCGTGCGTGATGTCGGCCATCGTCTTTTTCCAACCCCTTTTTGATTAGTTTGTCGCGGTCGCTCGCGGCGCCGCCGTTTGGCTCTTGTTTTCCTGCTGTTGGTTCGCGTGCTGCGCCAGGACCCGGCTTTCGTCCTTGGCGCGGAAGAAGGTGTAGGACAGCGTGATGGTGGTCACGTCCTCCATGTTCGGATCGTCGGCCATGGCCGGATCGACGAAGAAGGCGACGGGCATGTCCACCGACTGACCAGGCTCCAAAACCTGCTCGTCGAAGCAGAAGCACTGGATCTTGTTGAAGTACAGCCCGGCCTTGTCCGGCGTGACGTTGTAGACGGCGGTGCCGACCGTGGGCTTGGCGGCGCGGTTCTCCGCGCGGTAGTTGGCGAGGCCCATCTCGCCCACCCGCACCTTCAGCTCGCGCTGCTCCGGCCGGAAGTTCCAGGGCAGCGCGCCGTTCACGTCCGAGTTGAAGCGGATGGTCACCACCCGGTCCAGCACCTTGGTCGGGGCGGCGTCGGCCCGCTGGGTGGTGCCGCCGAAGCCGGTCACCCGACAGAACAGCGAGTAGAGCGGCACCGAGGCGAAAGCCAGGCCGACCATCCCCACCACGACGGCGAAGAGCGAAACGAGCAACACCCGGTTGCGCCGCCGCAGCTTGTCATTGCCGGCTGGAACGCTCATCGTCGCTCTCCCCTTTCAGCTCCCAAGCGGATTCAGGACCGCGACCGCGGTCCCGGCCGCAAGTGCGGCCGGCGAATGAGGCCATGTGACAGCAAAGCGAATGCCAATTCGCTTTAGTGCGGGCCGCCCATGCGGACGACGGTGATCACGTAGAACAGAACCGCCAGCGCGATCAGTGCGGCCAGCACCGCATAGTTGCGGCCACGCAGCCGCTTGCGGCGTTCGAGTTCGGAATCGTCCATGACGGTCATGCTCCGCCTCCGGCAATCAGGTGCTCGCCCAACAGAAGGGCGAACAGGAGGAACAGGTAGAGGATCGAGAAGCCGAACATCTGCTTGGCCGGCTTATGGTTGTCGTTGTCCGCGCGCAGCACCCGGACGGCGCACAGCACGAACAGCGCGCCCAGCACGCTCGACCCGATGAGGTAGGCGAGCCCGCCCGTCCCCACGACGTAGGGCGCCGCCGCCACGGGCAGGAGCGCCAGCGTGTAGACCAGCATCTGGCGCTTCGTCGCGTCCGGCCCGGCCACCACGGGCATCATCGGCACGCCGGCGCGCGTGTAGTCGCCGTTGCGGAACAGCGCCAGCGCCCAGAAGTGCGGCGGGGTCCACAGGAAGATCAGCAGGAACAGCAGAATGGACGGAAGTTCCACGCCGCCGGTGACCGCGGCCCAGCCGATCATCGGCGGGAAGGCGCCGGCCGCGCCGCCGATCACGATGTTCTGCGGCGTGCGGCGCTTCAGCCACATGGTGTAGATGAAGACATAGAAGCCGACCGTGAGCGCCAGCAGCGCCGAGGCCACCCAGTTCACCGCAAGCCCCATCACCACGACCGAGGCCGATGCCAGGATCACGCCGAAGGCCAGCGCGTTTTGCGGCTCCACCCGTCCGGACGGGATCGGGCGGTTGGCGGTGCGGGACATGATCGCGTCGATGTCGCGGTCATACCACATGTTGATGGCGCCGGAGGCACCCGCCCCCACCGCGATGCACAGCACGGCCACGGCGGCCAGCACCGGGTGCAGATGCCCCGGCGCCACCACGATGCCCGCGAGGCCGGTGAAGACCACCAGCGACATAACCCGCGGCTTCAACAGCTCGATGTAGTCGCTCGCCGTCGCTCCAGAGACCCGTTGTAGGCTCAGGTCCGTCATTCTTACTCTTTCCCTCTGACCGGCCGGGAAACCCACAGGCTTGAGCCGTCGGATTCCCCGGCGCGCACATTCACAGAAACAGCGCTATTTCACCTGCGGCAGCGTCTCGAACGCGTGGAACGGCGGAGGCGAGCTGACGGTCCATTCCAGGGTCCCGGCCTGCGGTCCCCAATAGGCCGCCCCCACCTTCTCGCCGCTGGTCAGCGTCTAGTACGCCATCCAGACGAACAGCAGTGTGGACGCAAAAGAGATATAGGCACCCAGCGACGAAATCATGTTCCAGCCGGCATACGCATCCGGGTAGTCCGGAATACGGCGCGGCATGCCGGCCAGACCCAGGAAGTGCTGCGGGAAGAAGATCAGGTTCACGCCGACGAAGGTCGTCCAGAAGTGCACCTTGCCCCAGAACTCCGGATACTGGCGGCCCGACATCTTGCCGATCCAGTAGTACCAGCCGGCGAAGATCGAGAAGACCGCGCCCAGCGACAGCACATAGTGGAAGTGCGCGACGACGTAGTAGGTGTCGTGCAGCACGATGTCCATGCCGCCGTTGGCCAGCACCACGCCGGTGACGCCGCCGACCGTGAACAGGAAGATGAAGCCCAGCGCCCAGAGCATCGGCGTCTTGAACTCGATGGAGCCGCCCCACATCGTGGCGATCCAGCTGAAGATCTTCACGCCCGTCGGCACCGCGATGATCATCGTCGCCGCGGTGAAGTAGGCCTTCGTGTTGACGTCCAGGCCGACCGTGTACATGTGGTGCGCCCACACGACGAAGCCGACCACGCCGATGGCGACCATCGCGTAGGCCATGCCCAGGTAGCCGAACACCGGCTTCCTGGAGAAGGTCGACACGATGTGGCTGATGATGCCGAAGGCCGGCAGGATCATGATGTAGACTTCGGGGTGGCCGAAGAACCAGAACAGGTGCTGGAACAGGATCGGGTCGCCGCCGCCTTCCGGGTT
>JAEZPL010000048.1 GCA_023413605.1 Pseudomonadota bacterium | reverse complement strand
TGGCGGAGGTCAACGGGCACGTCTTCGTGAACAACTCGTCCATCGGCCTCTACGCCGACATGGTGGCCGACCGCGAACGCCAGCAGGACGACACGGGGCGTGGCAAATGGGCCGCCCTTGTCATCGCTTCCCTGCGGGTGCTGCGGCGCTTTCCGCTGCGGCGGATGTCGATCTGCGCCGAAGGGTGGACGCGCCCCTGCAAGACGCCCTTCGTCTTCGTCGGCAACAACGCCTACGACCTCAGCCTCTTCAATGCCGGCCGGCGGGAGGCGTTGGACCGCGGCGAACTGTGCCTCTACGTGCTGGACCACCGCAGCCCCGCGGGGCTGGTCTCGCTGGCCGTGCGCGCCCTGCTGGGGCGGCTGGACCAGGAACGGGATTTCGACATGATGTCGGTGAAGGAGGTGGAGATCCGATCCAAGGCGGGGCGTCTGCGGGTGTCCATGGACGGCGAGGTCACCTCGCTTCGCCCGCCCTTGCATTACCGCACCCGGCCGAAAGCGCTCCGTGTCTTTGCGGCCGGGGAATAAGGTCTTCGCTTTATCCGGCGTCAGACCGCAGCCAGGGCCGGGGCGGCGAACAGGCTGTAGCCTTCGCGCTGGTCGCGCAGGCTGGACAGCAGGTCGGTCAGGCTGTCGCGGACGAACGGGTTGCTGTTCTCGTCCAGCTTCGTCTGCACGGTGGCGATGAATTCGTCCAGGACGTTCAGGTGAACGGTGGCGGCGGAGACGATGTCGTTGGAGATGGCCTGAGAATTCATGATGTATAGCTCCCTATGTGTGTTTGTCAGCGTGTTGGCTGGTGTTCGTCTTTGCTGAAGCCATTGAGCCATTTTCCAGGTTAACGAGGTGTTAAGATCGCCATTTGGGCATAGGTCGAATGGTGATTACCTCCAACGTTTAATGGATGATGTCGGCCGGGGTGCGCCGTCCGCACCGCCCTTCGTATGTTCACCAAAGATGTATTGGCTTCGGTCTTCCGCCCGGCTATAAGGGACGCCCTGTTTTCCTATTGGCTGGGAGGGGTTTGCATGCGTCCAGAAAGCCGGCTAACCATTCCCACGCTGTCTCTTGCGCCTTTTGGCGCCGGTCCGCAGGCTGAGCACGCCGCTTAGGTCTGTGGCACCGCCCCTTTAAGGCCCAACACGCGGGATTCCCCGCGGGCCTGCCCAGGGTTTTCCCTCAGGGTTTTTGACGTCACGTCCATCATTGTGCCGCCCTCGGGGCTTGCGCCGTCCATTCCGCTTCGGGTGGCGCGCCCGGCCGGCCTTTCGGAGCCGGCGCATCGTTGCGCCGGATAAGATTTATGGCGCTTTTCAAACGCACCGGACGCGCGGATGCGATCCGCACCGTTCTTGCCTTCACGTTCCGTCATTGGAGCCGTCAGAAACCGCAGGTGGCCCTGATCGCGGGGGCCATCGCGGCCTCCACGCTGGCCGACGTGTTCATGCCGCTGTTCGCCGGGCGGCTGGTGGACGCGCTGACGCTGCTGTCCGGCGACCGGGTGGCGGCGCGGGACGCGGCCCTGACCGCCTTCGGCGCGATGGTGGCGCTGGGCGTCGGCATGGTCGTGCTGCGCCACGTCGCCTGGAGCGGCGTCATTCCCCTGACCCTGCGCATCATGAGCGACGTCGGGCAGGACGCCTTTCACCGGGTGCAGCGCTTTTCCACCGACTGGCACGCCAACAGCTTCGCCGGCTCCGTCGTGCGCAAGATCACGCGCGGCATGTGGGCCCTGGACACGCTGAACGACACGCTGCTGCTGGCGCTCTGGCCGTCGCTGGTCGTGCTGATGGGAACCATGGTGCTGCTGGCGCTGCACTGGCCGGTGATGGGGCTGGTCATCGCGCTGGGAACCGTGGCCTACGTCGCGATGACGGTGTTCTTCTCCACCGTCTACATCGCCCCGGCCGCCAAGCTGTCGAACGCCTGGGACACGCGGCTGGGCGGCACGCTGGCCGACGCCGTCAGCTGCAACGCGGTGGTGAAGGCCTTCGGCGCGGAGCCGCGCGAGGACGAGCGGCTGACCCGCGTGGTGGACAAATGGCGCCGCCGGACGTGGCGCACCTGGACCCGCCACACCCGGCACAGCACGGCGCAGCTGGCCGTGCTGCTGGTCATCCGCAGCGGCGTTGTGGCGACCGCGCTGTGGCTGTGGTGGGAAGGGCAGGCGACGCCGGGCGACGTGGCCTATGTGCTGACCACCTATTTCGTGGTGCACGGCTACCTGCGCGACATCGGCATGCACATCAACCACCTCCAGCGCTCGGTCAACGAGATGGAGGAGCTGGTGGACATCCACGCGGAGCCGCTGGGGGTTGAGGACGGTCCCGACGCCCGGCCCATCCGCATCGGTGCCGGCGAGGTGCGGTTCGACAACGTCACCTTCCGCTATGGCGGCCACACCACGCCGCTCTACCGCGACCTGTCCGTCACCATCCGGGCGGGCGAGCGGGTGGGGCTGGTCGGCCCGTCCGGTTCGGGCAAGACCACCTTCGTGAAGCTGATCCAGCGCCTGTACGACGTGACGGAGGGCCGCGTCCTGATCGACGGGCAGGACGTGGCGACGGCGACGCAGAACTCCCTGCGTTCGCAGATCGCCATCGTCCCGCAGGAGCCGATCCTGTTCCACCGCTCGCTGGCGGAGAACATCGCCTACGCCCGGCCCGGCGCCACGATGGAGGAGATCGAGCGCGCCGCCCGGCTGGCCAACGCGCACGACTTCATCGCGCGCCTGCCCAAGGGCTACGCGACGCTGGTGGGCGAACGCGGCGTGAAGCTGTCGGGCGGCGAGCGCCAGCGCGTGGCTCTGGCCCGCGCCTTCCTGGCGGACGCGCCGATCCTGATCCTTGACGAGGCGACCTCAAGCCTGGATTCGGAATCGGAAGTGCTGATCCAGGAGGCCATGGAGCGGCTGATGCAGGGCCGCACGGCCATCATCATTGCGCACCGCCTGTCGACGGTCCGCACGTTGGACCGCATCCTGGTCTTCAGCCAGGGGCGCGTGGTCGAGGAAGGCACCCATGCCGCCCTTCTGTACCGTCCGAACGGGCTTTACCGGCGCCTGTTCGAGCAGCAGTCGGGCCAGGGATCAAACCAGCGCGTCGGCGCCTGAGCCCGCGGGAAACGGGAGAAGGGAAGGGGGCGGCGGCTCTACGGCCGTCCCCGCGACAGGGAGGTCATGGCGTTGGCGTGGTAGGTCGGCAGCGACGCCACCGCCGTGCTGGTGATGTCCTTCAGTTCCAGGCGGTCGTCGTTGGTCACGGTGCGGATACGCTCGATGGGGATCGCCACCTTGCGGCCGTCCGCGCCTTGCGTGACGACGATGTCCTTCGGCGTGCGGCAGCGGTCGAGCGTCACGTCCCACACGGTGCCGAGCGTCTGGCCGTCGCTGCCGGTGACGGTGCGGTCGATCAGGTCGTCCAGGTCGGACAATGGCTCTCCACCGACGATCGGCAGTTGGTCCGGTCCGGGGCAGGCCGCCGACGCGGCGGGCGTCCACGGGCCGGTGAGGCTGAGCAGGGTCGCCAGGACCCCGACGGCGATTGCGCGCATGTCGGTCTCCTCTCGATGTCCTTACACAACAACAACGCGATTTTGCGCCGCGGGTTGCATGCGGGACCGGAACAATTCGGTGAGGAATTCGACCGAATTGGCGGGAACCTTTTGCATTCGCAGATGCCTCTAGGCCCCGGCCGCCGCCAACGGTAGTGTGCGCCATCTTTTGGAGCATGCGATGTCCCCACCCCCCGAGACGCTCAAGCCCGCCGGTTCGGACACCCCCACGGACGAACAGAACCGCGCGATCCAGGCCATCGACGCGTGGTACGCGGACCGCAACGCCCCCCAGGTCTTCTGGCTGGCGGGGGAGGCCGGGACCGGCAAGACCAAGACGACCGTCTTCGCGCTGGAGCATTTGCAGGACCGGCGGAACCTGCGCGACTTCGTGGTCGGCGCGCCGACCGGCAAGGCGGCCCAGGTGCTGCGCCGCAAGGGACTGGAACAGGCGGCGACGCTGCACAGCCTGCTCTACGCGCCGCGCCAGGACGAGGACACGGGCGAGCTGTTCTTCGCCCGCCGCTCCGAAGGCTCGTTCGAGGACGCCGACCTGATCGTCTGCGACGAAGGCTCGATGGTCGGGGACGACGTGGCGGGCGACCTGCTCCGGTCGGGCAAGAAGATCCTGCTGATCGCCGACGACTACCAGCTTCCGCCCGTGTCCGGCCAGGGCACCCTGACCAGCGGGGAGCCGGACTTCCGGCTGGTGGAGCCGCACCGCACCGCGCGGGAAAGCCCGGTGATCCGGCTGGCCCACCTGCTGCGCCGGCAGGAGCTGCCGAAGCGTTTCGGCTCGGTCGGCAAGGTCCATGTGCTGCCGATGACCCGGACCACGGAAGGGCTGGCGATGCGCGTGGACACGCAGACCATCTGCGGCACCCACCGCGTGCGCACCGCCTTCACCAGGCGCATCCGGGAACGGCACGGCTTCACCACCGTCCTGCCCCAAGCCGGGGAGCGCGTGATCTGCCGCCGCAACCAGAAGGAGGAGGGGCTGTTCAACGGCATGATCGGCACCCTGACCCGCCCGGCGGCGGAGGCGCGCGGCAAGCACGACGGGCTCTGGTCGCTCGGCGTCCATATGGAGGACGAGGTCCGGTCGCGCGGCAAGGTGATGGTCCACCCCTGGATGTTCCAGGCGCACTACACCGGCGAGACCACCCCGCCGCGCGTGGACAAGGACATCCAGCAGTTCGACTGGGCGTGGCTGATCACCTGCCATGCCTCCCAGGGGTCGGAATTCTCGTCCGTCACGGTGCTGGACGACTCCTTCGCCTTCCGGGAGCACAAATGGCGCTGGCTCTACACCGCCGTGACCCGCTCGCGGGAGGAGTTGATCCTGCTGCTGCGCAACACCGACCTCGGCGGGCCATGGCGCATGCCGGAGTTCGAAACCGCCTGAGGCTGGAGACGCTTCAGGCCGTGGCCCTCGGGCGCAGGATCAGCCGCACCTCGCCGCCGTGGGTCTGCTTGGCCACGCATTCCCAACCGTTCCGCTCAATTTCCGGGTAGAGCGGGGCCGGATCGC
Source organism: Pseudomonadota bacterium (assembly GCA_023413605.1). GTDB lineage: Bacteria > Pseudomonadota > Alphaproteobacteria > Azospirillales > Azospirillaceae > Azospirillum. The sequence continues at coordinate 5,440 of JAEZPL010000048.1, read as the reverse complement.
GGTCCAGATGGGCCATGATCGCGGTCGCCTCGCCGGACTCGATCAGGCGCAGGATGGCGGTCAGCGGACCCGGCGGCATCATGCCGCGCACGTCGATGTGCAGCACGCCGCCTTCTTTCCAGGTGGCGCCGGGCTGAAGGGGGGATGGAACGGCCGCGACGCCCCCGCTCGTCCGGCGGAAGCAGATGCGCCAGTGTCCCGGCTCAACCTCCCGCCCCACCGAGGTGAAGCCCTTGCCGGCCAGCACGCGGCGCAGCGGGGCGGGGTCGAACGGCGCGTCCACGACCAGGAATCCATCCTCCGGCACACTGGCCGAGGCCTGCATCACGTCGGTGAAGGGATCACGGCCGGACGCCAGGATCGGGCGCACGTCCAGCGCCGCAGCGCCCGCGGCGTCCGCCTGGGCAAACCAGTCGTTCGGGCCGGGCGGGGCCGACGAAGCGGGCTTCACCCCGGACGATGCCGTGGGATGCTCCGCGGCCGGGCAGGCGGCGCCGGACAGCACATCGGTGAAACGATCCAGCGTCACGCCGGCCATGCGCGCGGCTTCCCACACGCGCAGCCGGGCGGGCACGGCGTCCTGCGCGATCACCTCGGCCAGCGGGCTGCCGGGGCCGAGAAGGGACATCAGCCGTTCCCGCGCGGATTCGTCGGCCCGCAGGACGGTGATCAGGAACTGTTCGGCATCGATGGTCATGATGGCTTCCGCTCGGCCGGGTGCGTGTTGACGCGATCTTCGCAGACGGTTCCGCACGCGTCTTGATGAACGTCAAGACGGGATGTGACCGATGGGGGCAGAAACACGCGGCCCCCGTGGCCGTGCACAACCGCCGGGTTCTCTTGACCGCGGTCAAGGATTGCCAGACCAGACCAGTCAACTTTCCCACACGGATGGCGGCACCGCCGTCGACTTGCGGGCTCAACGGACCGGCCAGCCACGGCGTTCCGGGAGCCCCGATCCAGGGGAACCGAACGTATGACGGAACGCTTCACAAAGGCGGCCGCCCGAAACATTTTCTATGGCGGATCGCTGTTCTTCTTCGCGGCCTTCGTTTCGCTGACGGCCGCGAGCCACGTTTATGTCGTCAACACCAGCACCGACAGCAAGGGCCTGACCGAACGCGTCGCCCGCGGCAAGCACCTGGGGGAAAAGAACTCCTGCATCAACTGCCACACCCTGCTGGGCGAGGGCGCCTATTTCGCGCCGGAACTGGGCAACGTCTGGATCCGCTACGGCGGCGACAAGGACGCGCAGGGCGCCCGCGACGCGCTGAAGGCGTGGTTCGCCGCCCAGCCCAGCGGCATTCCGGGCCGCCGCCAGATGCCGCAGTTCCACCTGAGCGACCAGGACGTCAACGACCTCGCGGACTTCTTCGCCTGGACCAGCCGCATCAACACCCAGAATTGGCCGCCGAAGGTTTCGGGCTGACGGCCCGGAGATGACGGGTGACCCTTTGAGGGGATAAGGATCCATGAAATACGAATCCCAGAAGGTCGCGCTGCCCTTCTTCTACGGCGCGCTGGCCCTGTTCGCGGTGCAGCTTCTGGTCGGCGTGCTGGCCGGCACGGTCTATGTGCTGCCCAACACGCTGTCGGAACTGCTGCCGTTCAACGTCCTGCGCATGATCCACACGAACGCGCTGATCGTGTGGCTGCTGATGGGCTTTTTCGGCGCCGCCTATTACCTGATTCCGGAAGAGGCGGAACGCGAACTGCACAGCCCCAAGCTGGCCTACATCCAGTTCGGCCTGTTCATGTTCGGGGCGCTGGCCGCCGTGGTCGGCTACGTCTTCCGCATCCACGAGGGGCGCGAGTTCCTGGAACAGCCGATGTGGATCAAGGTCGCCATCGTCGTCGTGGCGCTGATGTTCCTCTACAACATCTCCATGACGGTGCTGAAGGGCCGGCGCACGGTCATCACCAACATCCTGGTGATGGGCCTGTGGGGCATCGCGATCTTCTTCCTGTTCTCCTTCTACAACCCGACCAACCTGGCGCTGGACAAGATGTACTGGTGGTACGTCGTCCATCTGTGGGTCGAGGGCGTGTGGGAACTGGTGATGACCTCGATCCTCGCCTTCCTGATGATCAAGATGACCGGCGTCGACCGCGAAATTGTCGAGAAGTGGCTGTACGCCATCGTCGGTCTGGCCCTGTTCTCCGGCCTTCTTGGCACCGGCCACCACTATTACTGGATCGGCACGCCGGGCTACTGGCAGTGGATCGGCTCGCTGTTCTCCACGCTGGAGGTCGCCCCCTTCTTCGCCATGGTCGTCTTCTTGGTCCAGATGGTGCTGAAGGGCGGGCGCAACCACCCGAACAAGGCCGCCCTGCTGTGGTCGGTCGGCTGCGCGGTCATGGCCTTCCTCGGCGCCGGCGTGTGGGGCTTCATGCACACCCTGTCGTCCGTCAACTACTACACCCATGGCACGCAGGTGACCGCGGCGCACGGCCATCTGGCCTTCTTCGGCGCCTACGCCATGATCAACCTCGCCATCTTCAGCTACGCCATGCCGCACCTGCGCGGCGTCGCCCCGTACCACCAGACGCTCAACAAGCTCAGCTTCTGGCTGATGTGCGGCGGCATGACGGTGATGACCTTCGCGCTGACCTTCGCCGGCGCCGTGCAGGTCCACCTGCAGCGCGTGCTGGGCATGGACTACATGTCCGTGCAGGATCAGATCGCCCCCTTCTACTGGGTCCGTCTGGCCTCCGGCGTGGCGGTGTTCATCGGCGCGCTTCTGTACCTCTACGCCGTGCTCGGCCCGGTCCGCGCGGCTGCCAAGGCCCCGATGGGGGGCGCCGCCCAGCCGGCGGAGTGATGGCCGGCGGAGTGATCACCGGCTGAGTGATGTGACGATCCCCTCTCCCATCCCTGGGAGAGGGGAAACTCCCACCAGGAGAACCCCATGACCCGCGGCGCCCTGAAGGCCGTCTCCGACGACCTCGGCATCCCCTACTATCAGGCGGTCGGCGACGAGTGCGAGCTGTTCGAGCACGCCTTCCGCCACCGCCTGCCGCTGCTGCTGAAAGGCCCGACGGGCTGCGGCAAGACCCGCTTCGTGTCGCACATGGCGGCCCGGCTTGGGCGGGACCTCTACACCGTATCCTGCCACGACGATCTGACGGCCGCCGACCTGACCGGGCGCTACCTGCTGAAGGGCGGCGACACGGTGTGGGTGGACGGCCCGCTGACCCGCGCCGTGCGCGAGGGCGGCATCTGCTATCTGGACGAGGTGGTGGAGGCGCGCAAGGACGTGACCGTCGTGCTGCACCCGCTGACCGACGACCGCCGCCTGCTGCCGCTGGACCGCACGGGCGAACTGCTGGAGGCGCCGGACGGCTTCATGCTGGTGGTGTCCTACAACCCCGGCTACCAGAACGTCCTGAAGGCCCTGAAGCCCAGCACCCGCCAGCGCTTCCTGGCCATCGAGTTCGATTTCCCCGCCGCGGACGCGGAGGTCGCCATCGTCGCCCGCGAAAGCGGCCTGCCCGAGAACCGCGTCGCCCCGCTGGTCCGGCTGGCCGGCGCGTTGCGCGACCTGAAGGGCCAGGACCTGGAGGAAGGTGTCTCGACCCGCCTGCTGGTCTACTGCGCCACGCTGATCCGTTCCGGCATCAAGCCTGACCGGGCCATCCGCACCGCCCTGATCGAACCGCTGACCGACGACGCCGACGTGCGCCAGGCGCTGCTGCGCGTCGCCGACATCGCGCTGGGATAAGGGTCGGGTTCGGGAGTATCTGGAATGCTGCTGTCGCTGTTCGAGCCCGAGGAGACCATCGGCCGCCACTGGCACCGCCTGATCGGCGGCCGGTCCAGCTACCAGCGCCACCCCGACGCAGCCGTGGCGCTGGAGGCGATCCGGCCTCGGCTGGGCGTGTTCTTCCGCGGCTTGGGTGGCGACCGGGGCGTGCGGCTGGCCGCTGCGGGCAAGGTGTCTTCCGGCCACCGGCTGGCGCTGCTGGAGCGCATTGGCCTCGGCACCGAAAAGCTGGAGCGCCCGGCGCTGGACGGCGACGTGCTGCAACTGCCCGCCGTGCTGGACGTGTTTCCCGACGCGGCTCTGAACGAGCGCCTGTACGAATGGCTGGCGGCCTATTTCGCCCACGCGGAGCCGTCCGGCGAGCCGCCGGCCGAACCGATGCAGGCGGATGTCCGGGCACTGCGGCAGGCGCGGGCGACGACGGCGCGCGTCCTCGCGCGTTGGCCGGGCCTGGGCCGCCTGCACGCGGAGCTGTGCGTGGCGCTGCTGGCCGTGCGGCCCAAGCGCCCCCTGCCGAAGGACGAGGCCGCCGTTGAGGCGGCCGTGCTCGCCCTGCTCGGCGCGGGGGACGGCGGGGCGGTGCTGGACGAGGCCGTGCCGCTCGACCGGTTCAAGGCGCCGGTCGGCTACAAGCCCTTCCTGCCGGTGCCACTGTGGGGGGAGGTCGCCGGTTCGGTCGAGGCCGGCGCGGTGGCCGCGCCGGATTCCGATGCGGATCCCGGTGCTGCCGAATCGGCTGACAGCGACGGCCAGCGCCGCAAGGCGAAGCGCCGCGACAGCGATCAGGTGCAGCGCGAGGACCCGCTGATCCTGAACCGTTTCGAGAAGATCCTGGGCCTTGCGGAGATGATGAACATTCCGCGCTCGGTCGACGACGACGACGAGGACGGCGCCCGCCAAGCCGCCGACGATATGGAGGAGATCGCGCTCGCCCAGCACCAGCGCAAGCCCTCCACCCGCCTGAAGCTCGACCTGGAACTGGCGCCCGGGGCCGTGAACGCGACTCCGCTGACGGCGGAGCGCACCTACCCGGAATGGGACTATCACCGCCGCGCCTATCACGCCGCCCACTGCCGCGTGATCGCCGAACCCGCCCCGGAGGAGGGCGAGGACTGGGTGCCCGACGAGGACGCCCTGCGCCGCATCCGGCAGGTGCGCCGCCAGTTCGAGGCGCTGCGGCCCAGGCGCATGGTCTTCACCGCCCAGCCGGACGGCGACGACCTCGACCTGTCGTCGCTGGTGCGCAGCCGCGCCGACCATCGCGCGGGCGGGGCGGGCAGCGACCGCGTTTATCAATCCGTGCGCAACGCCGCCCGCGATCTGGCGGTGGCGGTGCTGGTGGACACGTCCCTGTCCACCGATGGCTGGGTGGATGGCCGCCGCGTGCTGGACGTGGAGAAGGAAGCCCTGCTGGCGCTTGCCAACGGTCTGAACGCCTGCGGCGACGACCACGCGATCTTCGGCTTCACGTCGAAGAAGCGCGACTGGGTGCGCGTGCAGACCGTGAAGGATTTCGACGAGCCGCTGACGGCCCGCGTGCAGCGCCGCGTGCAGGCGCTGAAGCCCGGCTACTACACGCGCATGGGCGCGGCGCTCCGCCACGCCACGGCGCGCCTCGCCGAACGGCCGAACCGGCACCGGCTGCTGATCCTGCTGTCCGACGGCAAGCCCAACGA
>JAEZPL010000004.1 GCA_023413605.1 Pseudomonadota bacterium | reverse complement strand
CCACGTTGCCGAGCAAGGCGCTCAACCAGTAGCCCCAGGCACTGTTGAAGCCGATGAAGGCGCCAAAGCCGGCCTTGGCGTAGGCGTAGGGGCCGGCGTTCAGGTCCGGCTTGCGCAGGGCCAAGCTCTGGTAGACGAACGCCAGCATGAGCATGCCGACGCCGGTGATCAGCCAGCCGATCAGAATCGCGCCGGGCGATGCGTCCTTGGACATGTCCGACGGAAGGTTGAAAACCCCGCCACCAATCATCGAACCGACGACGAGCGCAACGAGCGGGAGTAGCGTCAGTTTATCCGACGCCTGTGTCTGGACCACATCAGGTTTTCCCAGTGATTCCTGACGGCTTACATCAGCCGCTTTCATCGCCGTCTCCTCGCTGTTCGCGTTTCCCTGCCGCAAGGTTTCCTTTCATGCGGCGGGGCATCGTTCTTTCCAGCGTCTGCCGGCCAAGTCAGTTACATGGCAGTCACCGGGGGACGGACCAGGAAGGGAAGGCAGCAATTAAGCATTCATCGACCGTTCCATTCGATGCGGTTTCCACGTTTGATGGGTGTTGGTGCAAAAAGGCCGGGCCGGTGGTGTTCGGAAGGTCAAGCGGGTATAGAGGCGGTCCGCTGAAGCCGAGCTGGGCCGCTCCGGGTTTCCCGGAGGCCTCGTTTCCTGAGAGGATGGGGTCATCATGACGAAACCGGCATCACCCAAAAACGCCCCCGAGGTCCGCGAGCGCGCGGTGCGGATGGTCTTCGATCACGAAGGCGAGCACGCCTCGCAGTGGGCGGCGATCAGCTCGATCGCGGTGAAGATCGGGTGCACTCCGGAGACGCTGCGCGGCTGGGTCCGGCAGGCCGAACGGAACCAGGGCAAGCGGCCGGGTCCGACGACGGACGAGCAGGAACGGATCAAGGCGCTGGAACGCGAGGTCCGGGAGCTGCGCCAGGCGAACGAAATTCTGCGCAAGGCGTCGGCGTATTTCGCCCCGGCGGAGCTCGACCGCCCGTTCCGGACATGATCGCCTTCATCGACGCGCATCGCGCCGTCCACGGGGGCGAGCCGATCGGCAAGGTGCTGCCGAACGCCCCGTCGACCTACCACGCCCATGCCGCCCGGCGGGTCTGGGATGAAAACTTCCAGGTTTATGGAGTACGGAAAGTCTGGCGGCAGTTGCGGCGGGAGGGCCTCGATATGGCGCGCTGCACGGTGGCCCGGCTGATGCGGTCCATGGGCCTGAAGGGAGCGACGCGGGGCAAGGCGGTGCGGACCACGCTCAGCGACCGGGCGGCGCCATGTCCCGCCGACCGGGTGAACCGCCACACCGACGCCGGTGTCGAGCCCTCCGTGGGCAGCGTCGGCGATTCCTACGACAACGCCTTGGCCGAGACGATCAACGGCCTCTACAAGACCGAGGTGATCCGGCGCCGCGGCCCATGGCGCACCCTGGAAGCCGTCGAGTTCGCCACCCTGGAATGGGTGGACTGGTTCAACCACCGGCGCCTGCTCGAACCCATCGGCAACATTCCACCCGCCGAGGCCGAGGCGCGCTACTATGCTCAAACCGAGGACGTCGCCATGGCGGCGTGACTCAAGCCGAATGCCCTCCGGGGAAACCCGGCGCGGTCCAGTTCATGTTGACCCGCCGACCGTATGACGAACAGCTGCGCCCGATGATCCACCTCCAACGACGGTGAATCACGTCAGCGGCCCAGGCCCAACCCGCGTTCGGATTTCAGGCGCGATGCTCTAGAGACTACCTCAGCGCCGCCGAAGCCCGGGTGACGGGAAGCGATGTTGCGATGCCATCCTCCACAATGCGGGCGACCGGTGCACGATAGTGGGTTAAGTCCCAGAAGTTCGCGGTGTCGTCAGAGATCGTGCCTCGGTCCAGCAGGTCAACCACCGCTGCAGGCCCATAATCCGTCGCCAGGGCGCGGACGGCCTCTTTACAGTGTGCCATCAGTCGGGCTCCCGGCGAATCGGGGACCGGCAAGGCACGGGTGTGCATCGGCGTGAAGACGAGACTCAAAGCCGTGCCGGGCGGCAGCGACGGCAGGAATGCCCGAAGAAGAGTCAGAGCTGGAAACGAAGGCTTGCCCGTCACCCCGGTAACCGCCCAAGGGCTTCCTTCCGCCAACCGAGCTTCTACCTCCTCGATGCGCCACACGCGCCCCTGGTCATAATCCTCGTAGCCGTCGGCCCGTGCCGCAGGCTCCAGACCGGCGAACAGCGCCAGCCGGCGCCACGCGTGCTTCAGGTTGTCGGTCTTCAGCAGGCCAGACACGTAGGTGAACGGGTCAGACGCGTAGAGCCAGAAGGGAAACGGGTTGGGTGGCGCCAACTCCCCGTTCGGCTGGCACCACATCTGATCCAACCCGATCACCAACGCGCCAATCCGATCCCGGTGGTGCGTGACGAACCAGCGCGCCATAGCGAGTTGCTCCATCGGGCCGGTACCAGGCGTGGTCAGCGTGACGAAGCGGTGCCCCGTCAGCACGCTCAGCCGCTCCGGCATGATCAATTGGGCGTGGGAGTTGCCGATCACAGCGCTGTCAAACTGCGGATCCCGGCCACGGCTGGCGTTGACAAGACGCGGTCCGGCGTGTGGCATGCCGGCTCCCGTCACGGCGCCGAAACGCCCCGTGTCGAAAGGGTCGATCAGGCAGAGCCCAGCCGCCAACACGCCACCGCCAAGCGTCGCCGTGAGGGCGTAGACGACCAAAAACCGGCGCCAGCCTCTGGGCTCAGAACTGGAAATAGATGAACTCATAGGACGGGCTTTCGTTGAGCGTGAGAACCGCCGCGGCCGTCGCCGTCGCCGCGCCGACAGCGACCCACGTCCGCGGGCGCATCGCGGCGATGACCTGCTGGCTGGTGGGGCCGAGCGCAGCGATGGCCAGGGCAAGCAGGATCGTGCGCCACCCCGGCAGACCGGTCCACGGCCGCCACGCAAGCATCGCCTCCAGGATCGTCGTCGCCGCTCCTAGTGTTTCGGCGCGGAAGAGAACCCACGTCGCGATGACAAACAGCATCGTGAGGGCCCAGCCCGCCGCCACCGGCAGCCTCAGGCCGAGCCGGCGCCAGAGCACCGCCAACGCCAGGGCGATGCCGTGGGCCACCCCCCAGACGATGAAGGTCCAGCCGGCCCCGTGCCACAGGCCGGCCAAGCCCATCGTGGCGACCAGAGCCAAGCATTGCCGTGTGAGCCCGGCACGGTTGCCGCCCATGGGGATGTAGAGGTAGTCGCGCAGAAAGCGGGACAGCGTGATGTGCCAGCGCCGCCAGAAATCCTGCAGGCTCGCCGCCCGATAGGGCGCGTCGAAGTTGACCGGCAGCGTCAGGCCGAACAGCAGGGCAAGGCCGATCGCCATGTCAGAGTAGCCGGAGAAATCGAAATAAATCTGCCCGGTGAAGGCCAACGCACCCTGCCATGCTTCGGCCGGAAGCACGGCGCCGTGCTTGGCGGCGGCAAACACCGGCTCGGCCATGCGCGCCAAGGTGTCCGCCAGGAACAGCTTCTTGCACAACCCGATGATGAACAGCACCACGCCCCGGGCCATCCGCTCGTCCCACCCCGGCCGCGCCGGATTGAGACGGAACTGATGGACGATCTCGGTGTGTCGCACCAACGGTCCGGCGAGGATCTGCGGGAACAGGACGATGTAGAGGGAGTAGTCGCGCAGGCTGTACCGCGGCGCTCCACCCTTCACCAGATCGGCCCAGTAAATGATGTGGTGGAAGGTGTAGAAGCTGATGCCCAGCGGCAACGCCAGCTTGGGCACGTCCAGCGTGGCGATGGACAGATCCTGGGCGATCCCGGCGAAGAAGCCCAGGTATTTGTAGAAGCCCAAGGACGCTAGGTTCCCGACGATCGCCAGGACCGCCACGGACCGCCGCCGCGTCGCCGCATACAGGCCCGCGGCGAGCCAGTTCAGCAGTACGGACACGAGCAGCAGCGGGACGAAGGATACGTCCCACCACGCATAGAACACCAGGGACGCGAGGATGAGGAACCAGAGGCGCCCCCCTTCCCTCCCGGCTGCCAGCCAATATCCCAAGAGAACAATGGGCAAAAACCCAAAAAGGAAAGTAAAGCTGTTGAATAGCATTTTAACGCATCGCGGTTTAGAGCGCGAACGTTCTAGCATACAACTTTTTATTGGCGCAACGCCGTGAGATGATGACGCTTCCGTCGACACCCCCGCATCGGTCACAACGAAAAAGGCTGCCCGCCGTCTTGGTCTGACGCCGGGCAGGCTCCGGTCGTGACTTTGGCGCACTTTGGCACACAAATCGGCGTGAGGGCGAAATCCGCCTGCATCGAGCGGTGATCAGGCGACCTTGCGGGTGGCCGGCGTGCCCAAGCCGGTCACGATGTTCATGACTTTGCAACTGACGGCGGCCTCGGCCTTCTGGACCGACAGACTCCGCGCACGCGGGGGGCGCCCGATCAGTTGCTTGCAGCGCAGCATCACCCCCGACGTCCCCACACCGTCAGGTCGCCGCGCCGGCGCAGCGCCGCCTCTATACCCGCTCGCCCTCCCGACCGCCGACAACCTGGCTTTTTTGCACCAATGCCGATCACCGTGCCAGGACGAGCGCCAAAGCCGCCGCAACAGGGGCCGCGGTGATGAAGCCAATCGCAACGACTCGCTCCGCCGGGCTCCACGATGCCCAGTCACGCTGAAGCGAGGACAAGAGCGACTTCATAACCCCTCCCGGCCCATGAATTGCTGCGGTGCGAATAAGATACGTTCCGCCGGGCCTTTTGGCTTGTGAGAGTCATGTTGGTTTCACGAAAAGTCTGTCCCTGATGCAACACCGCAACAGAGGCCGCAACACGGGCCACAAGGCATGGCTCTCCCCTCCCCTCACCCGACGTTCAGCAGGTGGATCAGGCCAAGGCCGATGGCGCCGAGCGCCAGCAGCGACAAGACCGCCGCCGTCGTGACGCGCGGGCCGGCCTTCGCCACCAGACGGACGTCCACGCCCAGGCCCAGCGCGGCCATCGACAGCACGGTCAGCACATCGGCGGCCCCCTCCATCGGCGCCAGCCACGCTTCCGGGACCAGCCCCGCCCCGCGCAGCCCGACGAGCGCCAGGAAGCCCAGGATGAACCAGGGGACCATCCGATGCAGCGGCGGACGGCTGGCCGCCGTGGGCGTCCGCGCCGCGGCCAGGGCCAGGGAAAACACCACCGGCCCCAGCATCAGCACGCGCACCAGCTTCACCAGCGTTCCGACCTGCACGCTGAGCGCGGCGACCGGCGCCGTGGCCGCCAGGATCTGCGGGACGGCGTAGACGGTCAGCCCGGCCAGCACGCCATACTGCATGGCGTTGAGCCCCAGGACAGGAACGAGCAGCGGAAGGCCAAGCACCACCAGCACGCCCAGCACCGCCGTGAAGGCGATGGCCGCGGCCACGTCGTCCCCGTCGGCGCCGATCACCGGGGCCGTGGCGGCGATGGCCGAATTGCCGCAGATGGAATTGCCGCAGGCCACCAGAATGGCCATGCGCCGCGGCAGGCCCAGCGCCCGCCCGATGCCGTAGCTGACGGCCAGCGCCGCGGCCACCACGCCCGCGATGCCGACCAGAAGCCCCGGCCCGGCCGCCAGAACGGTCGCGGGATCAAGGGAGGCGCCCAGCAGCATCACCGCAATCTCCAGCAGGGTCTTGGCGCTGAACCGGACGCCGGGCGACCAGCGCGGGCCGGGTGACCAAACGGTGCGCAGCGCTGTTCCGATCAGGATGGCCAGCACCAGCGGTTCCAGCCACGCCTGACCGAACGCGCGTGTCTCGATCCCCTGCAAGCCGATGGCGGCGGCGGAGACGCCCGCGCACAGCAGCAGGCCGGGCAGCAGCCCACGGACGGACGGAACGCGAAGCGGCAGAAGCGGACGGAAGGCGTTGGGCATCGGGAAACTCCTGATCGGATGCCGGTAAGCTGTGCTCTCTCGACCAATCGATCCAACGGATTATATTTGTCGAATTGTTCGACGATGCCGAACGATAAAAGCCGCAAACCGGAAGGCCGGCCCCATGACACTCGAACAGCTGCGCATTTTCGTGGCCGTGGCCGCAGAGCAGCATGTGACGCGGGCCGCCCGCGCGCTGCACCTGACGCAGTCCGCGGTCAGCGCCGCCATTGCCAACCTGGAGGCTCGCCATGCCGTCCAGCTGTTCAACCGCGTCGGGCGCGGCATCGAACTGACGGAGGCCGGCCGCCTGTTCCTGGACGAGGCCAAGGCGGTGCTGGCCCGCGCGGAAGCGGCGGAGCGCCTGCTGGCCGATCTGTCGGCGCTGAAGCGCGGACACGTCACCGTGCACGCCAGCCAGACCATCACCGGCTATTGGCTGCCGCAGCGGCTCGTCGCCTTCCGGCAACGCCATCCCGACGTGGATGTGGGCATCGTGGCCGGCAACACCGCGCAGGTCGCCAAGGCCGTGCTGGACGGCGCCGCGGACCTCGGGCTGGTGGAAGGGGAGGTCGGCGACTCGCTGCTGGATCAGGACACGCTGCCAGGCGACCGCATGGCCCTGGTGGTGTCGGACGGGCATCCCTGGCGCAACCGCAAGCGGGTGAAGCCCGACGACCTGCCCCGCTCCGCCTGGGTGCTGCGCGAGATCGGCTCCGGCACGCGGTCGGAATTCGAAGAGGCCCTCCGCCGATTCGGCGTGTCACAGGCCGACCTGCCCGTCGCGCTGGAACTGCCGTCGAACGAGGCGGTTCTGTCCGCGGTGAAGGCGGGGGCCGGGGCGACGGTGATTTCCGAACTGGTCGCGGGCAGCGCGCTCGCTGCTGGGCAACTGCACCGGGTCCCCTTCCCTCTTCCGGAGCGCCCGTTCCGCCTGCTCCGCCACCGCGAACGCCGCCTCAGCCACGCGGCCCAGGCCTTCCGCGCGCTTCTGCTGCCGTGACGCCCTTTCGCGTCAGAACATGGTGAGTTGCACGGTGCCGTCGTTGCGGGCGTGCCGGTCCGCGGCGTCGACGGCGGCGTCCTTGGCGCCTTCCATCGACTGCGAGATGCCGCCCGCGATGCGCTCCCCGGCCACGGACACGATCCAGGTCCACCGGCCGTCGGCGCGCCACATCACGGCCAGCTCGCAGCCATAGGCCTGACACACCAGATGCCGTATCGACCAGTTCGCCGTCATTCCCGCCACCCTCGCCTCGCAAGCGCGCTTCCGCGCCCTGTTATGCACCCGCCCGCCCCGCCAATCCAGCCTTGGCTGAAGCATCCGCCGATTTCCGCAATGCAAGAGGTAGTCACCCGTTGCGGGGGTTGAGACGACTTGATAGTTTCCGGGACGACTCAGCAAGTCGATGAGGGGGCAATGACCGGCGACGATTTGAAGGCGCTGCGTGAGAGACGCGGTCTCACGCAGACGCAGATGGCCGCGTTCGTCAACGAACTGACCGGGCGGCGATACGACAAGCAACGCCTCAGCAAATGGGAAACGGGCAAGGAAGCCCTGCCCCGCGACGTGCTGGGCCGCCTGCTGCTGCTGTCGCTGGAACAGCCGCCGACGTCGCTGCCGCGGCACGGCACGACCATCGCCATCGGCCTTCAGAAAGGCGGGACGGCGAAGACCGCCACCTCCATCAACGTCGCCTTCATGCTGGCCCGCGCCGGCAATCGGGTGCTGCTGGTGGACGCCGATCCGCAGGGCAACGCCACGGTGCATGTCGGCGTGCCGCAGGCCGACGTCGTTTCGCTGACCGAAGCGGGACGGGTGCTCTACCACGCGCTGATGGGCAAGGCGAAGCTGGCCGACGTCATCCTGCGCACCAGCGTGGAGGGACTGGACGTCGTGCCGTCCAGCATCGCGCTGGCCAGCGCCGATACCGAACTGCCCGGCAACCTGACCAACGCGCAGACCGCGATGGCGGAGATGCTGGACACGGTGCGGGACCAGTACGACTTCATCATGATCGACTGCGCGCCGAACCTTGGGGCGGTCACCATCAACGCGCTGACCGCGGCGGATTATGTGCTGATCCCCTGCCAGGCGGAACCGCACGCCATCCTGGGCGTGAACGCCTTCCTGGACACGGTCGCCAAGATCCAGCGCCGGTTGAACCCGCGCCTCAGCGTGCTGGGCGTCCTGCCGACCATGCTGAACCCGCGCCAGACCCAGGACCGCTCCTCGCTGGAGGACATCGGGCGGCTGTGGGGCGGCGACTACCGGGTTTTCCCGCCGGTGCCGCGCGCGACCATCTACGCGCAGGCCGCGGGCGCCAACGTGATCACGCTGGATGCGGACATCGGCGCGCCGGGCGTGGAAAGCTACGCCGCCATCGCCGGGGCGCTTCTGACGGCAACCGGCCGCAAGCTGGAGACCACCGATGCCGCCTAAGAAGCTGACGCGCCAGACGGCTGCCACGGTCCTGCAAGCGAAGGGGGCGCCCCCGGCCGTGGAGACCGATCGCCTGTTCGGCCTGTCGGGCACCCTGCCCCGCCTGATCGAAGCCGACGTCGCCAACATCCACACCAACCCCGACCAGCCGCGCACCGTCTTCGACGAAACGGCGCTGGCGTCGCTGGCCGAATCCATCGAGCGCCACGGCCTTCAGCAGCCGGTGCTGGTGCAGGAAACGGCGGAGAAAGGCGTCTACCGGCTGGTGGCCGGCGAGCGGCGGCTGCGTGCCCACCAAAGGCTGGGCCGCAAGACCATCGCTGCCATCATCACCAAGGGCAGGGCGGAGGAAATCGCGCTTATCGAAAACGTGCAGCGCGTGGACCTGGACGCCATCGACCTCGCCCGCGGGCTGACCCAGCTGATCGACAGCCACGGCTACGCGCAGGCGGAGGTTGCCGCCGTGATCGGCTGTTCCGAGGCGGAAGTCTCGAAACGGCTGAAGGTGCTGGAGCTGCCCTCGGACATCCTGGCCGAATACCGGCAGAACCCCGACGCCGTCTCCCGCTCCGCCCTTGTGGAGCTGGCTTTTGTCGGCGATGAGGCGGAGGTCCGCCGCCTGTGGAAGTCCGCCCGCACCGGCGGCCTGACCGTGCAGTCCGTCCGCTCCGCCCGCGCAAGCAAGGACCGGGCTTCCCCGGAACCCATGCGCCTCCTCGGCAAGGCCATCAACCGCATTGACAAGGACCTGACGGCCATCACCGCGGTCAGCGATGCCATGCAGAAGGAACACCGCGAACTGCTGCGCGACCTGCGCGACCGCATCGACGATCTGCTGGGGGCCTGAACGCCACTTTCGAATTCGAAAGCTCTCATTGGTTGTTTTTATATTTGAAAATTTCAACCAATGGGGGCTTTCGAGTTCGAAAGCTTAGAACCAGCCGGCGCAAGCAGAGCAGGGCGCGCCAATTCGCATCCACCTCCGCTGCGAAGCCATTTTGCAAGCTCCCAATGCTGCCCTATTACAGTCTGTAACCCAGCACCACGACGCCGGACATGCTCCAGTTACAGTCTGGGCGCACCTTTGGCCGGGCGCACTCAAGGAAGGCTGCGACGGCGTGGAGCGATGATGCCGGTGAGGCCAGGGACATGAACAACGGCAGCGGCAATCTCCCCGGAGCGGCGACGGACTTCGGACTGGTTGTCGCGACCTGCGGGTATTTCGGGTTTGCCGCCGCCATTTACCTTGCGCTGTGCGACATCGCTTTGGAAAAGCCGGGTGTCGCCTGGGACGCAGTCGCGGTGTTGGTCAGTTGCGCGCTGATCGCAACCGGCCGGCACCTGATGACCGACGCCGAGTAGGCTGGTCCCGTCAGCCGAAGCATGGGAGAATTCATGGACGACAAAGTCATGACGGTGCTCGACGCCTATCACGAGCGGATCCGCGAGGAACAGGCGTCCCGGCACGAACGGCCATCGGCCGTTGATCGGGACAGCGGGCAGGACACCCGGATGCGCGCGGTCGGGCCGGAGACGGGACGGCTGATCAACATCCTGGCAAAAAGCCTTCCGGCGCCGACGATTCTTGAGATCGGCACATCCTACGGCTACTCCGGCATCTGGCTGGCGGAGGCCGCGCGGGCGTCCGGTGGACGGCTGATCACCATGGAGATGCACGGCTACAAATCGGCCCACGCGCGCGACATGGCGGCCAGGGCAGGGCTTGCCGAATTCATCGACTTCAAAATCGGCGACGCGGTGCAGATGATTGCCGACCTGCCGGTCGGGGTGGACTTCGTTCTGCTCGACCTGTGGAAGGATCTTTACGTGCCTTGCCTTGAGGTCTTCTACCCCAAGCTCAATCCGGGCGCGATCATCGTCGCCGACAACATGATACGGCCGGGGAACGAGGACGTGAAACGCTACGGCCGGGCCGTGCGCGCGAAGCCGGGGATCACCAGCGTCCTGCTGCCCGTCGGGTCGGGCCTCGAAGTCAGCCGCTACGAACCGTAACCCCGAACGCAAAAACGGGAGGCCGAAGCCTCCCGTTTCCACCGCCGGCGATGAAGCGGCGTCTGCCTTACCGGCGTTACTGGGCGCTGTTGCCCGGATGCTCCTTGCCCAGCAGGGGGGCTTCCTCGTCCTTCATGCCGGACTTGAAGGCCTTCACGCCCCGGGCAAGGTCGCCCATCACGTTCGGCAGCTTGCCCGCCCCGAACAGGAGCAGGACAAGCAGCAGAACGATGGCCCAGTGCATGACGCTGAAACTACCCATGATGTCCTCCAAAGGAAAAAGAAGTCAGACCCGTAGCGCGAGGACACTGCCGTCGCGGCGGGTAAAGCGGGCGCTCACGCCCGGAAAGCGGTTCAGGATGGTTCGGGCCCGGTCCTCCGGGACGACCGAAAGGGCGGTGGACAGCGCGTCCGCCGTGGTGGCATCGGGTGCCAGGACGGTGACCGCCAGCCATTCCCGCGCGCAGCCGCCGTTCGCCGGGTCGAACAGGTGGGTGAAGCGCCCCGCCGGATCGAACAGGGTGCCGTAACCGCCGGAGGTGGCCACCGCAACGTCGGCGACGTCCAGCGTTTCCATGGTGCGCGCTTCGTTGGCGGGGTCCGTCAGCCCCACGGTCCAGGGCCGGCCGGCGGGGTGGTGGCCCAGCGCGCGGATCTCCCCCATGTCCACCAGCACGCGGTCCATGCCCTCGGCCTTCAGGCGCTCCGCCACGCGGTCGGTGACGTAGCCCTGGGCGATGCCGTTCAGGGTGACCGCCATGCCGCGCCGGGCAAAGTCCGTGCGGCCGGGCTCGACACGCAGGCTCCGGTAATCCACAAGACCCAGGGCGGCACGCACCGCGG
>JAEZPL010000185.1 GCA_023413605.1 Pseudomonadota bacterium | reverse complement strand
GGCAGGCGGAGGGGCAGGTCAACAAGCTGAAGCTCATTAAGCGCCAGATGTACGGACGCGCCAGCTTCGATCTGCTGCGCCGTCGCGTCCTCCTCGCAGCCTGATCCACGCAAAGTGCGGGAGAACCCGAAATCCAATCATCGGCTCCGCGAAACCGCCAGGGCTTTCCATTAAACCATTTCACGAAAAGCAACCAAACGTGACATCGTATGACACGGCTGCTCCGTTACTGCTACTTTTAAACTTTTATAAATAAGTACGCCAATAATGTTTGTTCATGACTGCGCAACCATCACTCGATTCCGCCAACCCGGTGCGCCGCTATGTCCGCGGCGGCCATCGCCGCGTCGACGGCTGGCTGTCGCGCCTTGACGCCAGCCTGATCGCCGCGGTTGGTCAATGGCAGAACACCACTGGAATCGCGGGGACGGTCGGCGAGATCGGCGTCCATCACGGCCGCCTGTTCATTTTGCTGGCGCTGTTGCGCAAGCCGGGCGAACGGGCCTTCGCCATCGACCTGTTCGACGACCAGCAGTTCAACCTCGACCAGTCGGGGCAGGGTGACGAGACGGCGTTCCGCAACAACCTCGTGCGATTCGGTGTCGAGCCGGGCTCCGTCGAATTCGTAAAAGGCAACTCCATGGCCCTGTCGTGGGCCGGCCTCGCCGACCGGCTTGGGCCAGCGGTTCGCCTGTTCAGCATCGACGGCGGGCACACGGCCGAGATCACGCGCCACGACCTGGGCATCGCCGACGACAGTCTGGGCGACGGCGGCGTGATCGTCCTGGACGACTATTTCAATCCGGAGTTCCCCGCCGTGTCGGAGGGGATGTGCCGTTTCATGTTCGAACGGCCGCAGGCCCTGGCCCCCTTCGCCATCGGCGACAACAAGCTGCTGCTGGCGCGCCCCGATTGGGCCGGGCGATATCGGGAAATGCTGGTCGAAGCGATGCCGTCGCGGCATTTCGTCCGGAATACCGAGCTGTTCGGCCATCCCATCGTCGTTTTCCGCACCCCACGAACGCTGATGCAGATCATTCGGCAGACCAACCTGACCCGCCGGCTTCGGTCCCACCCCGTTGGACAGGCGCTGAAGCCGATCGTCCGCCGATTCGTGCAAGGGTAAAGGTGCCTCTCCATGCTCGACGACGTGCAGGCCCGTGAAACGGCGGCGGAGCGCCACGACGCACCGCGTGCCGGCGCGACGGACACCATGGTCCCGGCGCAGGCCGAGATCGCCGGTGCGCGGGACGGCTGGCTGCACTGGACGCATGGGCTGATCAACCGGCTGGTCAAGGGGACGGACGGCACGCTCCTCGCGCTCGCCGGCCTCTGCGCCTGGGCGTCGGCGCCGTCGGACGGCAGCGGCATGTCATTCGTCCAGGCGACGATCGTCACGGCCATCACGCTCGACGTCTATCTGCGCTGCATGACGGCCATCGGCGCTTACCGTGTCGAGAATTACCGCCTGTGGGGCAAGGCACTGCTCGACGTGATCGGCGGTCTGGCGCCGGCCGGCGCCGTCCTCCTGCTGCTCGTCTGGTCCTTCCTGCCGGCGGCCCTGGATTATCCGGACTGGCTCGCCCTGTGGGCCGGGGTGACCGTCGCCTTCCTCGGCGCGGGCCGGGTCCTGGCGGCGCGGGGGGTCCGTACCCTGGAACGGCGCGGGGCGCTGCGGCGCAAGGTCGTCATCTTCGGCGCGACCGATGCGGCGGAGCGGATGCTCCGCCATCTGGCGCAGCCGGAGCATCGGGCGAACTACGAAATCCTGGGGCTGTTCGACGACCGCGGCGGCGACCGCCGCCCGGACGCGCTGGCCGGCCTTCCGGTGTCCGGCGACCTGATGGCGTTCAAGGCGTTCCTGCGGAACCACCGCGTGGACATGATCGTCGTCGCGCTGCCCTGGCGGGCGGCGCTGCGCATCCACAGCCTGTGCATGCAGCTTCAGATGATCTCCCTCGACATTCTGATCCCGTTGGACGAGGAGAACTTCAAGCTGCGGTTCGCCAACGTGCGGCACATCGGCGACACGCCGGCCCTGCTGGTCATGCGGCAGCCGCTGCGCGGGACGCAGATCGTCATGAAGCGGATCGAGGACGTGGTGGTCGCCGGCCTCGGCCTGCTCGTCGCCTCGCCAATCATGCTGGCCGCGGCGATCGCGATCCGGCTGGATTCGCCGGGGCCGATCATCTTCCGGCAGACCCGCGTGGGCTTCAACAACCGCCCCTTCACGATGCTGAAGTTCCGCACGATGAAGGTGGACGACACCGACGACGGCGCCATCGGCACCCACCGGGACAACCCGCGCATCACCCGCATCGGCCGCTTCCTGCGCCGGACGAGCATCGACGAACTACCGCAATTGTTCAACGTGCTGGCCGGGGACATGTCCGTCGTCGGCCCCCGCGCCCATGTGCCGAACATGCGCGTCGGCAACCACCGCTACGCCGAGGCGGTGCGCGAATATGCGGCACGCAGCCGCGTCAAGCCGGGGATCACCGGTTGGGCGCAGATCAACGGCATGCGGGGTGGCATCCATTCGATCGAGAAGGCCCGCGCCGGGGTCGACATGGACATTCACTACATCGAGAACTGGTCGCTATGGCTCGATGCCAAGATCATCATCAGCACCGTGACCACCGGCCTGTTCGGGCGCGACGTGTTCTAAAGCGAATTGCCATTCGCTTTAGATTCACATGGCCTCATTCGCCGGCCGGGACCGCGGTCGCGGTCCAAAGCGGATCCAGATCCGCTTTACGCGCGTTGGGCCTTGCCGCAAGCCTGCTCGTTTCGGGGCAGGCCGTGGCGGGCGGGCTGCCGCAACGCCCGCTGCTGGTCTATCACGACAGCTGGTACGAACGCCCGGCCACCGGCCCGGCGGCCACGACGCTGGCGGCGCTTCCCGGCTACATGAACATGGTCGCCCTGTCCTTCGTCCGGCCCGATGCCGTCTATCCCGGACGGCTCGACCTGAAGGGCACCGGGTTGCAGTACGGCTTTCCGGGGACGGTGCTGAAGGACGCCATCGCGCTGTTGAAGCAGCGCCAGCCGGAGACCCGCGTCCTTCTTGCCGTGGGCGGGGCCAATTACGCGAACTGGGGTGCGCTGGACCTGGACGCCATCGTCCGGCTGGTCCGCGACCTGGGGGCCGACGGCGTCGACCTGGACTATGAACCGGAAGTGCCCGGCTGCTCGGTCAGGCCGCAGGGGCGGGTGCGCTGCCTGTCCGACGCCGCGTGGCAGGATCTGGTCGCGCGCTTCCGCAGCGCCTTTCCGCGTCCCCTGCTGCTGACCGTGCCGGGCTGGAGCATCGGCGCCTATGGCGAGGGGGCGTTCCAGAACGCCCTGCCGCGCGGGCGTTACACCGGTTCCATGCTCAACCTGCTCCGCTCGCCCCAGGCGCGGGACATCGACCTTGTGTCCATCATGGCGTACGAGGCCGGCCCGACCTTCGACCCCTGGCAGGCGTATCAGGCCTACCGTCAGGTGTGGAGCGGCCCCCTGGCCCTGGGCGTGCAGGTCCCGCCCAGCCAGTTGGGCGGGCCGACCTACACGGTGCCGCTGGCGGAGCAACTCGCCCGCAAGGTGGCGCAGGACGCGCAGGGCGGCATGATGCTGTACCCGCTGCTCGGCCGCCCGCCGGGCACGGTCGGGCCGGAAAACCCGGACGGCCGCCTGCTGTCCCAGGCGCTGTGCCGGGGCCTGGACCTTCCGGGCTGCGAGCAGGCGCTGCCCTGAGGACCGTCAGGCAGCGACCTTCTGCCAGCCCAGGCGCTGGTAGCGCGCTTCCAGAATGGTGGGCGTCGCGCAGGCGTAGCCGAACCAGACGCCCACCGCCATCAGGATCCCGCTGGGCCACAGCAGGAAGGAAATGATGGTCAGCACCGCATGGATCGATGCGTGCATCCATTCGCCCTTTGCGGCGAAGTAGAAGGGTCCCCCGAAGAACGCCCGAACGCCGTCCCGGTTGGACACAGCTTCCTTTTGCCCGTTGGCGGGGTTTTCGAAGATCATCGCCGGTGAGGTCGCCGGTGAGGTCGTCGCCATGTTCATCTCCTTTGGGCTTGCCGGGACGATCCTGGACGACGTCCGCCGCACCCGTCGAATCCGCCGGGAAACTTTCCCGGATGGTGGAGTGTCCGTGCTCCCCACCATCGTCTACGAGCGTAGCCCCGATCTATTCCGTCACCATCTTGCGGGCGGCGGCCGTGTCCACCCCGGACGCATCGTGATTGGCCTCGTGCATGGCGATCACGTTGCAGAAGTCGTCCGGCACCTGGGCGATGGGCACCAGCCGCCCCTTCTGAAGCCGCCAGAACCGGTAGCCCAGCGCCTCCAGCCGGTCCCAGCAGCCGTCCGTGCGCTCGCCGCGGCGATGCAGGATGGCGCTGTTGACCTCG
Source organism: Pseudomonadota bacterium (assembly GCA_023413605.1). Lineage (GTDB taxonomy): Bacteria > Pseudomonadota > Alphaproteobacteria > Azospirillales > Azospirillaceae > Azospirillum. The sequence goes on along the minus strand of JAEZPL010000185.1, from coordinate 7,594 downwards.
AACAGGATGGTCGGGTGCCAGCGCTCCAGGCTGCGCCGCGCGCCCTCGCCCACCATGGGTTCGGCCCCTTCCACGTCCATCTTGATGACGTCGATGCGCGGCAGATTCAGCTCCTCGACCAGGGTGTCGAGCGTCACGGTCGCGACCTCCTCGCCCTCCCTGGTCGCGCTGTCGCCCAGCAGGGAGAAGGCCTGGAGGTCGCCGCCGGCCGACACATGGTGCAGAACGGCCGTGCCGTTGCGGTCGGACAGCGCCTTGCGCACCAGATGCACCGTGCCGAAGCGGTTCAGGGCGACGTTGGCGGCCAGCCGGTCGGCGGCGACCTCGCCGGGTTCCACCGCGACGACGATGCCCTGCGGCCCGGCAAGGCGCGCGGCCTTCAGCGTGTAGAGCCCGATGTTGGCGCCGGCGTCGATGAAGACGGCGCCGGGGCGGACGAACTGCTCAAGCTCCCGCAGTTCCGGCTCCGACCAGTCGCGCAGCACGAAGGAGGTCACCGAGGTGTAGCGCAGGTCGGGCGGCACGCGCAGCCGCTCGCCGCCGGCCGTCAGGCGGAAGCGCGGGCTCTGCTTCAGGGTAACGCAGCCCAGCCACACCGCGGCGCGCGCCAGCACGGCGACGGGCTCGGCGCGGAAACCCGGATGGGCCAGCAGGCGGCGCAGGCGGCGGAGGAAGACCGGAGACGCGGAGGAGGGGGAGGGCGTGGCTGCGTTCATGGCCTGCTCATGCTCAGGGCTGGACGTGTCGGGGTATGGCTGGGGCGGTGGTTGCCGGCAGGGATGCCGGCCGTGCGCCAATAAAGGGCGAGCGCCATCACGCTGGCGACCTCGCCGGGCGTGAAGACGACGGAGTAAATGGTGGAGGTCGCCAGGGCGTAGAGAACATAGTCGCCCAACGCCTGCGCCATCGGATCGCCGCCCGTCCCCGACTTGCGGGCGGTGCGCAGGGCCGCGACGTAGAAGGCGGCGATCAGCATCGCGCCGATGACGCCGTATTCGAAGACGACGCCGATCCAGCCGATGTCGGCCAGATAGAACTGCTGGTTGCCCAGGATGTCGGCCAGCGTCACGGTGCTGAAACGGGTGACGGCGCCCACGCCCAACAGCCAGCGCAGGGGCGACACCTCCAGAAACTCCAGCGCCAGGGCGATGGAATTCTGCCGGATCGACAGGGAGGCGCCGAGCATCTGCTCCACCCGGTCGGCGAGGATGCCGCCGTAGACGATGCCGAGCGTCATGGCCCCGAACAGGGCCGCGCCGATCGCCAGGACGCGCCACCAGCCGCGGGCGGACGTGATCACCACGAATCCGGCGACCAGAACGACCCCGCCCAGCACCGTGCGCTGCTTGTAGATCCAGACCATCAGCAGCAGGCCGATCAGCAGCAGCGGGATGGTCCACCATTCCCGGTACGCGCAGAAACGCCGCACGAGATAGAACAGGAACAGCACGCCGAAGAACATCGGCATGAAGATGCGGTAGCCGCGCTCGAAGTCATACAGCAGCAGCTTGCTTTTCAGCGGATCCGTGGCGTAGGCCCCCGGCGGAACCACCAGCCACAGCGCAAGCATGACGATGAAGGTGCCGGCCCCCAGCGCGATCAGCGTGCCGCGCACCTGCGGCAGCGTCGGCCGCAGCATCGTCAGCAGGGCGGCCAGCGAAAAATAGTACGCAAAGGGCCAGACCTTGACCGTCGTCGCCAGCGCGTCGGTCAGCCCGTTGCCCAGCTGGACCATGGACACCGCCGGGGTGATCGCCACGAGATAGGCGAGCAGGGCGATGCACAGCGACTTGTACGGCAGCTCGATCTGCGACAGCGCGTAGGCCGCCAGCGGGATGGTCAGCACCGGCCAGGCTTTCGACAGGGCGTAGAGCGGCGGAACATCGACCAGATAATGAAAGCTCTGCCCGAACAGGGGCAGGATCGCCAGCAGCGCGAGGACGACCAGCAACCGGGCGACGGTGCGGCGGGGGGCCGCCACCTGAACGGGCGACAGGATGCGCCCGCGCCGCCGGGCCGCCAGATCGACGATCACGGACGCGCCACCGGCTTCGGCCGTGCGCGGCCCACCCGCTCCGACCACCAGGCGGACAGCGCGATGCCGATCAGCGGCAGCGAATCCAGGAACACGCGCCGGGCGTGCCCCCTCGGGTTCAGCGCCAGCCGGAACAGCCATTCCAGGGCGAGGCGGCGGAACAGCGGCGGGGCGCGCTCGACCATGCCCGTGACGAACAGCAGCGAACTGCCGACGCACAGCCCGACACCGGTCGCCCGCCCGGTCTTTTGGATGGCCAGGGACAGGCATTCCGACTGCGGCGCGCCGACCGCCAGGAAGACGTAGCGGGCGGGGTGGTCAATCACGAACCGGACGCAGCGCTCCACCTCCCGCGGGTCGGCGGAAAAGCCCATGGGCGGCTCGTGCAGCGCCAGCCGGGTCAGGCCGAAGCGGCTGCGCAGACGGCGGGCCAGCTCGTCGTTGCCGCCGATCACGGTGACGGCGTCGCCGGGCGTGATGAAACGCGCGAACAGGTCGGCGGTCGGGTCGCTGCCGCTGGCGCTGCGCAGCCGCGTGCCGAACAGCAGGCGGACGAGATGCCGCATGATCTGGCTGTCGCACAGCCGCAGCCACGCCGCGTCGTAGGCGGCGCGGAAGGGGGCGTCGCCCCGGTGCAGCCGCACCACATGCTGCGCGTTCGGCGTCACGACATAGGCGAAGGGCTCCTCCGGCGCGCGTCCGGCGATGGCCTCCGCCGCGCCGGCCACGTCCAGCCGGGCGATGGAGACGCCGAACACGGTGTCCGCCTGGATTTCAGCCTCCTGCCGGATGTTCGACGTCGTCATGGGAAGGTCGTCGTCCCGCCGGTCTGGCGCCCGATCGTGTAGCTGAACACGCGCTCGAACGGCACGACGCGGTTGATGAACTGCTCGACCCAAAGGCCGAGTTCGGCGATGGAGCTGCGCGGCACGAACAGGATGTCGCCGGCCGCCAGCGGCACGTCGCCGGGTGCCCCACCCGTCTCAAGGAAATGACGCATGTCGATGGTGCGCAGCATCGGCTGGTTCTGGGGGTTGCGGCGGATCAGCACGACCTCCCCGTACCGGGCTTCGCGGTCGAAGCCGCCGGCCAGCGTGATCGCTTCCATCACCCCCACCCGTCCGTTCAGCAGATAGGGGCCGGGGCGCGCGACGGCGCCGCCGACATAGGCGCGGTTCGACGGAGTCTCCTTCAGGCCGATGCTGACCTGCGGCGCGCGCATCCAGCGCTTCGCCTTGGTTTCGACAAGACCCGCGAGTTCAGCCGGCGTCAGGCCGGCGGCGTCGATCTGGCCGGCCATCCGCAGCCCGGCGGAGCCGTCGGGGCCGATCATCACCTCCTCGTCCATGTCGGGGACGAGCATGAACTTCACCTGGAAACGGTCCCCAGGCCCCAGCCGGTAGGGGGGGATGGCGTCCTCCCACCGGGCGAAGCCCTCGGGCATCGCTTCCTTCGGCTGCACGGACTGGCCGGTGCTGCACGCGCTGAGCGCCACCAGCGCCACCACCACGATGCAACGCTTCATCGCCTTCGGCAGAACGGGGATCACAGCCATCGGCATCACAGCCATCGATAGATCACCTGGGGGATGTGGAAGTGCCGGCCGGTCAGCACCAGCCCGGCGATGTCGCCGCCGGATGCCAGGATGGAATCCCGCATCCGGGCAGCGACCGGCGCACGGGTGTGCTCCGCGCGGGCGACCAGGATGTTGGCGTCCACCATCGACGACAGCCGCCGGGCAAGATGGCTGCTTGCGATCGGAGGCGACAGAATCAAAATAATGTCGAAGCGTTGGCGCAGCCGGTCCAGCATCTGCCGCGACTGGGCGATGGACGTCCGCAGGCTGCCCAGCGCCGAATCCGGGGCCTGCTGAGACACCCAGAGCAGCGGCACGGCGGAGGGAACGGTCTCCAGATCGGCGTTGCCGTGGATGTCCGCGGCCGGCGGCCGCTCGGCGGGGCCTCCGTCGGCGGCGGCGTTGATCGCGAGCAGCTGGCCCGCACCGTCGCCGCACAGGTCGATGACCAGCGTGCGCAGGCCGCGGCCCTTGGCGAATTCCAGCGCGAGGCCTCGCGCCACGACGGCCTCGCCGTCGCCCTCGTTGGCGGTGACGAATTGCAGCAGCGTCATCGGCCGGTCGTCGATGCCGTGGTCGAGCAGTTGGGCGGCCAGATGGATCAGCTCCTGCTGGGCGCCGGGGGAGGTCAGCTCGCCCGCCGTGTGGGCAAAGCTGGCGATGGCGGGAACGCCCAGGTCGCGCTCGATCTCGTGCGGCAGGATGTAGACCTGCCGCAGCCAGGTCGCCAGGGCGCCGGCCGCGCCGCCCAGAAGGACCCCGCCGACCAGCCCGGCGATGATGAAGCTGGGGGCCATGCTCGAACCCGTCACCGGCGCCACGCCGGGCTGCACCACGCGTACGTTGGAGGCGCGCACCTTGACGGCCTCCTCCTCCGCGCGGGCGGCCTCCGTGCGCTGGGCATAATCGCGATAGATGTTCTCCAGGACACCGCGCGTACGCTCCAGGTCGCGCAGCTCGGTTTCCGCCTTGCGCAGGTGCCCGACCTTCACCACGGCGACCGCGTGCTGGCGTTCCAGCTCGGCGAGCTGCCGCGCGACGGCGTCCTGTTCGATCTCAAGCGTCAGCAGATGGTTCTTCAGGAAGGCGATGGTGGGATTGCGGACCTCGCGGGAGGTGCTGTAGACCGGCTTGTCGCCCCCCTTCATCGACTGGCGGACCGTCCTGATCTTGCGCTCGATCTCCAGAAGGGGCGGGTAGTCCGGCAGGAACTGCGAGGCCAGCCGGTCGCGCTCCAGCTCCAGGCGGAGCAGCACGTTGCGGTCGTCGTCGTTCTGCGTCTGGTTGCTTTGCTCCTTAAAGTCGAACACCCGCTCCGGCAGGGCGGCCAGCCGGGTCTTGGCCGCCGCGACCTCCGCCTGAAGGGCGGCCTGACGTTCCTGGGTCTGGCGCGTGCGCTGCACGATGCTGTCCACCTGGTTGGCGGCCAGCAGGATTTCCTGGCCCAGGTCGACAATCTCGTATTCGGACTTCAGCTTCTGGATCTGCTCCTCGATCCCCTTCAACTGGTCGGAATGGCGGGCCAGTTCGGACGCGAGGAAGGGGGAACGCGGAACGTCGAAGATGGCGCGCCGGCGCTTCAAATAGGCGTCGGCCAGCGCGTTGACGGTGTCGGCCGCGAGGTCGGGGTTCTCGTGGCTGTAGCTGAGACGCACGATGTTGGAGGCGGACTGCTGCTCCACCCGCAGGTGGCGCTTGAATTTGTCGATGGCCTTTTCCAGACGGTCCTGCGGCTCGCCGGCCGGCAACAGCCCGAACAGGCGCGGGCGCCCCAGTTCGGGAAACAGGGTGATCGGATCCAGGTCCGTCAGCGTGTCCTCGATCACCCGGCGGCTTTCCAGAATCCGGATCTCGCTGTCCACCGATTTCAGCCCGTCGATGGACAGGACCGACGGCAGGTTGCCCGCCACGCCCTGAAAGCCCGCGTGCTCACGGTCGACCATGATCAGGATCAGGCTTTCCGCCGTGTACTGCGTGCGCGCGTAGGTGGCGGCAACAAGGCCCGCAACGATGGAAAGAAGCGCAACGATCAGGATGATTCGCTTGTGATAAAAAGCGAGTATCAGCAGGTCCCGCGGCGTAAAAGCGGAAACGCCACCGGATGATAACGCACCATGCGAAATCTGGACGGGCGAGGCATCCGGCAGGTCGGCCGGATGATGCTGCCTACGGCCTTCCTGATCTTGGGAGAGCATCGTTAACGTGCACCGAACGGTGTAGGTCGAACATTTTGTCCGAATGGTCTACCATGTTTGGTGTAACTCTGTCATTCGATGGTTGTGGATTAGAAGAATTTTGTCTAAATTTTTATGCATTGCGTTCCGCAGAAACCTTCCACGGCGGCCGGGTTCCGCCATCCCGGAACGAGCGTCCCACCGAGCAGCGCACCCATGATCACCAGATTGTCCGACGTGAAGGCCGCGATCGAGGCCCGCCACCCGCGCCTGTTCCGCCGCCTGACCTGGCTGCGGGACCGCCTGGCCCCTTACTATGCCGAGCCGGAATTGCGCCTCGTTCCCGCCCTGTGCGCGCGTGGGGAGGCCGCTTACGACGTCGGCGCCAACAGCGGCATCTACACCTTCTGGCTGTGCCGGGTGGCCGCCCGAGTGACCGCCTTCGAGCCGAATCCGAAGCTCGCCGCGCTGCTGAAGGACAAGTTCGGCCCCCTGGTCGCCGCCGGCCGCCTGCGCGTCGAGGGTTGCGCGCTGAGCGACGGGGACGGCGCCATCGTGCTGCACGTGCCGCAATCCTCCGCCCTGGCGTCGGTGGAGGCCGGAGCCGTCGGCGCGCACGGGCAGGTGGTGGACACGGTGACCGTGCCGCGTGTCACGCTGGACCGGTTCAACGCCGGGCGAACCGATGACGGCCCTGTCGGCTTCCTGAAGATCGACGTGGAAGGGCACGAGACGGCGGTGATCGGGGGCGGCCTCCGCATGATCGAACGTCACCGGCCCAACCTGCTGATCGAAGCGGAGGACCGGCACAATCCCGGCGCCCTGGCGAAGCTGCGGGCGATGCTGGAACCGCTGGGCTACCGCGGCTATTTCGTCCTGTCCGGGCGCCTGTGCGAGCTGGACGACTTCGACCCGGACCGGCACCAGTCCCGCTCGGCGCTGAACGCGGCGGGCACCCACCGCGAAAAAGGGCGAATCTACATCAACAACTTCATCTTCGTCGCGCGCGATGGCGTTGTGGATCGTCTGCGCGGAATCCTGGGCGATCCGGGTCGACATTCGTGACGCCTGTGGCGCCCGTGGGGTGGAAACCGGCGTCAGCGGCGGCAGTCTACCCCGGGCCAGGGGCGTTTCCGGTAGAATGGGCGCAGGGTCAGGATCGTCGCCACCTTCCAGATGCGGCTCCGCCGCTCCGGGCACAGGTTGTACACGGCGGAGGTGGGGTTGCCTTGCCACCAGTCGGGAATGTTGACCTCGACCTCATAGGCGTTTAAGTGCAACTCGGGTTCGCGGATCCACCAGCCATAGGGCATGCGGCTGAAATGGGCGCGGATCTCCTGCCGGATGTCGACGGGGCGCCATTCCTCCTCGACATCCTGTGCGGACGCCGCATCGCCCAGCGCGATCACCGCCGCGGCAAGGCAGGCCGCCAAAGCCGTGTGGCCTTTGCGTCGCCCGTTCGTCACCATCGCCGTCAACCGGATACACTCCTCACGCCCCGCAACAACCCTTTATCCCACACACCGTGATGCTTCTCCAGAAATGGCATGCCCTTGGGCGCTACGCCGTCGGCCTCGGGCTTCGCGGGGTGGAGGTGGTCGGGAAGCTCGGCCTCTACATCGTTGCGGCGCGGTCGCTGGGCGCGCACGACGCCGGCCTGTTCTTTCTGTGCCTGACCTGGATCGGTCTGGCCTCGCCCCTAGCCCGGTTTGGGCTGGAGCGGGCCATCACGCGGCACATCGCGGCCGAACTGGCGGTCGGCCAGGGGCGTGCCGCCGGGCGCGACCTGCGGACGGCGCTGGTCTGCAC
>JAEZPL010000561.1 GCA_023413605.1 Pseudomonadota bacterium | reverse complement strand
GGCCTGGAGCGCGCGCAACGCTGCCAGCGTCAGGGCGCTGGGGTCCTTCAGGCTGCGCAGCTGCGGCGGCGGGCCACCGGCCATGGCCTCGGCCAGGATCAGGAAGGCGCGGTCGCCGCCCGGCTGCTCCCGCAGCATGTCGAGCGACAGATCGGTGCCCCCACCCCCGCTGGCGTTCGCATTGGCGTTGCCCGAGCGCAGCCGGCAGAACAGCTCCACCCGCTGCCAGTAGGCGCCGCCGAAGGGCTTGGCGCGCTCGGTCGCGGCGGCGCAGTCCAGGGGTCCGGCGATCAGCTGCGCGTCGGTCAGGGCGCGAGCGGCGGCCTCGTCGGCCAGAGCATCGGGCAGCAGGGCGGCGAGCTCCGCAGCACCGCGCGGGTCGCCCATGGCGGCCAGCTTCTCCACGCGCAACGCTCCGAACCGGCGCGTTGGGGCCGGTTCATCCGGTGCGGCCTGGGGCGAGCCTCGGCTGAGCAGCAGGCGGCGCTGCAACTCCTTGACGGCGGGCGATGGGGTGGCGACGGGCAGTTCCGGCAGCAGGCGCAGCACGGCAGCGCGCGGCATGCCCTGCCACGGGTTGGAGCCCAGCCCCCTGGCGCCGTCCAGCGTGCCGGCGCCGTCGGGGTCGAGCGGCCCCAGAGTCTCCACCTGGATGGCGGACGGGGGCGCGACCTTGGGCACCACGTCGAAGGACGGCGCGGCGGCGGGCGGCGGCTGAACGGCCGGAGGCGCCTGGACAGCCGCCGGCGGGGACATCTGGGCCGGCGGAACGGTCTGGGGCACCAGCCGGATCGGCGGGCCGACGCGCTCCTGCGCCGCGGCCGGCGCGGCCATCGGCAAGACGCCCGGAAGAACGGTCGAAACGGCGAACGCGCCGGTCGCCGCGACGAGGGTCCGTGCGGCGAGCCGGCGGAGTCGCACGGCGGCTATCCCGGCGTCAGCGGGGGAACCGCTCATCCGGAATGACCTTTTCCACCGTCTTCGACGGTGCCGGCATGTCCCAGGAAGCGAGGAACGCCATGCCGCCACCGACAACGAGCAGCAGCAGGACGAAGAGAACGGAAATGACGCGGCTCATGGTGATCGGAGACGTGTTTCTGTGGAAGGAATGGCGGCGCTGTATCACGGTCTGTGCCCGTGCGGCTTGGGACAAGGGTGCGCTTTCATGCTAAGCATCGCACACTCGCCCGCACGGCTGACCCGATGGTCGATGACCGCAGGACGTACCACTTTAGCCGCAGGGCGCGGCGCCGCGCAACACACGGTCGCGCGGTTGATTGGATTTGGACGCCGGCCGGGCCAAGGCCGACCGTTGGTATCAGGGGATTTCGCACTGCCATGACCGCTCGCCCTTCCTCGCAGACGCCGCAGCAGACCCTGGCGACGCCCCTGCCGAAGACCGCCCAGCCGAAGACCGCCCTGCCGAAGACGGTGGTGCTGGTCGGGCTGATGGGCGCGGGCAAGAGCGCCATCGGCCGGCGGCTGGCCGCGCGCCTGCACCTGCCCTTCGTCGACGCGGACACGGAGATCGAGGCCGCGGCCGGCTGCACCATCGCCGAAATCTTCGCCCGCGACGGCGAGGCGGTGTTCCGGTCGGTGGAGCGCAAGATCATCGCCCGCCTGCTGACGGAACAGCCCGTGCACATCCTGGCGACCGGCGGCGGCGCCTTCATGGACCCGGACACGCGCGCGACGATCCGCCAGCACGGCCTGTCGGTGTGGCTGCGGGCGGAACTGGACGTGCTGCTGGCGCGCACCGCGCGGCGCACCCACCGCCCCCTGCTGAACGCCGGCGACCCGAAGGAAATTCTGGAACGGCTGATGACCGCCCGCTACCCCACCTATGCGGAGGCGGACCTGACCGTCATCAGCGACGAACGCCCGCCGGAGGCAACCGTGGAACAGGTGATCGAGGCGCTGGAGGCGCATTTCGGCATCGCCCTGCCCCACGCCGGCCATCACCACCGCCACCACGGCGCGCACCATTTCGAAAAGCCCTGATCGAGAGTTGACCATGACGACCACCGTGACCGACACCGTCCGCCTCGACCTCGGCCCGCGCAGCTACGACATCCTGGTCGGCGACGGCGTGCTGGCCGAATCCGGCCCGCGCATCGCCGCCGTGACCAAGGGCAAGGCCCCGATCGTCGTCACCGACGAGAACGTCGCCCCCCTGCATCTGGCGACGCTGGAGCGCTCGCTGCGCGCCACGGGGATCGAGCCCGGCCAGGCCATCGTCCTGCCGGCCGGCGAGAAGACCAAGGACATCGCCCATTTCGAGCGCCTGATGGACGCCATCCTGGAACGCGGGATAGAGCGTCAGGCCGTCCTGCTGGCGCTGGGCGGCGGGGTGATCGGCGACATCACCGGTTTCGCCGCCGCGTCCGCGCTCCGCGGCATCGACTTCATCCAGGTGCCGACCACGCTGCTGAGCCAGGTGGACAGCTCGGTCGGCGGCAAGACCGGCATCAACAGCCGGCACGGCAAGAACCTGATCGGCGCCTTCCACCAGCCCAAGCTGGTGATCGCCGACACCGCCACGCTCGACACCCTGCCCAAGCGCGAGGTGCTGGCCGGCTATGCCGAGGTGGTGAAGTACGGCCTGATCCGCCTGCCCGACTTCTTCGCGTGGCTGGAGCAGAACGGCGCCCGCGTGGTGGCCGGCGACAGCGACGCCCGCCGTCACGCCGTGACCACCAGTTGCCGCGCCAAGGCCGACATCGTCGGCGTGGACGAGCGGGAGAGCGGCGACCGCGCGCTGCTCAACCTCGGCCACACCTTCGGCCACGCGCTGGAGGCGGCGACGGGCTTCGGCTCCCGCCTGCTGCATGGCGAGGCGGTGTCCATCGGTATGGCCCTGGCCTTCGACCTGTCGGTGCGGCTGGGTCTCTGCCCGGCGGCGGACGCCGACCGGGCGCGGGCGCATCTGGCCGGCGTCGGCCTGCCGGTCCGCCCGACCGACATTCCGGGTGTGGAGTGGGACGTGGACGAGTTGATCCTGTCCATGGCCAAGGACAAGAAGGTGAAGGACGGCCGCATCACCTTCGTGCTGGTGCGCGGGCTGGGCGAGGCCTTCACGCTGCGCGACGTGGAGCCCGCCCAGGTTCGCGCCCTGCTGGAGGACGCCGTTTCCCGCTGATGCGGCGCACTCTTCTCCCTTGACCGTTGGCGATACGAACTGTCAGAATTCTGGACAGTCTCGATTAGCGCATAATGCGCGCCGGACCACCGCCTCAAAAAGGGAGAAGGGACATGCCGAACCGCAAGCTCATCCCCGACGTCATCAAGGACCAGAAGCTCGTCACGCTGCCGCCGACCGCCACCGCCCGCGACGCCGCCATCATGATGGCGGAGCGGCGGATTGCCGCCGTGCTGATCACCGAAGGCCGCTCGCTGAAGGGCATCTTCACGGAACGCGACCTGGCCGCCCGCGTGGTCGCCGCCGGCCGCAACTCCGCCACGACGCCGCTGGCCGAGGTGATGACCACAAGGCCCGACACGCTGGGGCCGGACGCCCGCGCCATCGAGGCGCTGGAACTGATGGAGCGCCGGCATTACCGCCACCTGCCGATCACCGCCGGCGGCGCGGCCGACGGGGAGGTTCTGGGCATCGTCTCGATCCGCGACCTGTTCGCCGTGGTGCGCGCCCACCTGGAGGACGAAATCCGCGACCGGGAGGCCTTTATTTTTGGATCAAACTATTCGGCTGGTCCGTTGCCGTAATGCTGCAATGCGGTGAGGCCGGCTTGACCTGAACGCTGGCCCCACCGATATTCCCTTCAACCACATACCCCTTCGTCTTATGTGTGTTCCCTCGCGAGGGGGACGGTCGATGTAAGCCGATTCGTATACACCGGAACCTGAGAGTACCATGCCACTGTCCGAACCCGCCGCGCGCGAACCGATCCACACGCGGGAGATCACCTGCCGGGGCTATCGGCGGACCGATGGTTTGTGGGACGTTGAAGGCCACCTGACCGACGTGAAAAGCTACGCGTTCCACACGGATCAACGGGGCCAGATCCTGCCCGGCGACCCGGTGCACGGCATGTGGCTGCGCCTGACGGTGGACAACGAGCTGGTCGTCCGCGGCGTGGAGGCCGTGACGGAGAAAAGCCCCTACCGCACCTGCGGCGCGGTCATCCCGAACTTCCAGCGCCTGATCGGCCTGAAGATCGGCCCGGGCTGGACCCGCGCGGTGAAGGAACGGCTGGGCGGCACCCAGGGCTGCACGCATCTGGTGGAACTGCTGGGGCCGATCGCCACGACGGCCTTCCAGACCATTTACCCCATTCTCGCCCGCGAGCAGGCCGAGAAGTCCGCCGGGAACGCCGGGAGCGGCACCAAGGAGGACATGCTGCGCACCAAGCGCCCGGTCCTGCTGAACACCTGCCACATCTTCGACAGCAACGGCGAGATCGTGCGCCAGAACTGGCCGGACCATTACACCGGCGATGCTCTGCGCCGCAGCGGTAACAGCAACACCGAGAACGGTGAACCAGCGAAGGCGCAAGCCGCCGACTGAACCGGCAAAACGAAAAAGCCCCTTTCCCTGGACGGGAAAGGGGCTTTTTCGTTGGATGGCGTCGTTGGATTACGGCTCGTAGACCGTGCGGGCAATGCCCGCCGCCGCGGACGACTTGCCCGGTGTCGTGAAGCCCGGAGGCGTTGTCGGCACCGGAGCGCTGCTGGCGGCCGGGGTCTGGTCGAACTCGTCCGGCGGCAGGTCGAACGGCGTGCCGACGAAGGGATCGCCGCCACCATGGCCCGCGCGAACGTGCCCGTCCTCGGTGCAGGCCCGCCGGAAATAGGCGGCGATGAAGACCCGCACGGCGGAGGTCAGCGTCACGTCAG
>JAEZPL010000558.1 GCA_023413605.1 Pseudomonadota bacterium | reverse complement strand
CCAAGGTCATGCTGTTCGACGAGCCGACCTCCGCCCTTGATCCGGAGATGGTCAAGGAGGTGCTGGACGTCATGATCGGTCTGGCCGAGGACGGCATGACCATGCTGTGCGTCACCCACGAGATGGGCTTCGCCAAGTCGGTCGCCGACCGCGTCATCTTCATGGACCGCGGCGAGATCGTCGAGCAGGACACCCCCGACCGCTTCTTCTCCAACCCGAAGTCGGAGCGGACCAAGCTGTTCCTGAACCAGATCCTGAACCACTGAGCGCACCCCTTCCCCTGCCGTTCCTCACGCGGAAAACGGCAGGGGAAGGGTGCTGCCTTACGTCGTCCCGCGCACGGGCTTGCCCGGTACGCCCAGGCTTTGCGTGAAGTCGCGGACGCCGGGGATGGTCATCATGTTCGCGTCCTTGACGTAGACGTACTGTTTCGGCCCCAGCTCATACAGGGTCATGGTGATGCCCTTGGCCTGGCAGCGCTTGACCTCCTCGGGCTTCACGGGGCGGTCGGAGACGACCATGTCCGGGTGCTCCAGCCCCACGCCGCCGCAGAAGCTGCGGAAACCGCTGTTGGTGCCCTGGGCGACAAGGCGGGGCCGGGTGTCCGGGCCGCCGCCGAAGCGGTCGGAAGCGGTCTGCACCGGCCCCTGCATCGCCGAACTGCCGACGATCCAGATGCCGCGCTCCTCCGGCGGCGGTTTCGGGACGGACGGCACGGGCATGGTGGCCGTCTGGCGCGGTGGTTGTTGAAAACCGGGGAACTGGCAACCGGCCAGCACGACCGCCGAGGCGACCATCGCCAGCCCTCTGGCGGCCAATCCCCTGGCGGCCTGCCCCTTGGTAACGACGTTCAACCTGTCCTCCAACAAAGCCTCAATCGATACGACCGATGCGAAACGTTCAGCTCGGCCGTACGGCTCCAACATGGCGGGCAAGTGCGGCTTCCAAAAGGCGTGGCGTGACGGGCTTGTGGATAAGGCCGATTTTGTGCGCGGCGGCGTCACGCTGGGGCTCCGGCCCGATTTCCCCGGTGATGATGATGCCGGGAACGCGCTCGTCGAACATGTCGCGGATGCGCATGATCGCCTCGGTGCCGACGCGGCCCTGGCGCAGGCGGTAGTCGACCAGCACGACGTCCGGGCGCCGGGCGGTTCCGCGGAGGCGCGTCAGCGCCTGATCCGTGCCGCCCGCGGTCAGCACGTCGAACCCCCATTCCCGCAGCATGGTCGCCAGCCCCATCATGACGATCGCGTCGTCCTCGACCACCACGGCGAGGCGCTTGGACGCCGAAGCGGCATCCTCCTTGTCCCCGGGGCGTGCCGGCGCGGGCGGCGCCGTTGCGGGTGTCGGGCGTTCCACGCGCCGGCGCACCAGCGGCACGCTGATGGAAAAGATCGAACCGCGGCCGGGGTTGGAGACGACCTCCACCGGATGGTCGAGCAGCCGCGCCAGCCGCCGCACGATGGCCAGCCCGAGGCCAAGGCCCTGGCTGCGGTCCCGCTCCGGGTTGCCGATCTGGTGGAACTCCTCGAAGATGCGGCTCTGCTGGTCGGCGGCGACGCCGATTCCGGTGTCGTGCACCTCGATGCGCAGGCGGTCGCCGTGGGGGGTGCAGTCCATCATGATGCGCCCGCGTTCGGTGTAGCGGACGGCGTTGTCCACGAGGTTGCGGAGCATCCGGCCGAGCAGGACCCGGTCGCTGCGCACCACGCCGTCGCAGGGGATCGCCCGCCATTCCAGGCCCTTGGCCTGCGCGATGGGGGCGTAGGCGGCGGCGATCTGGCCGATCAGGTCGGCGATGGCGAAGTCCTCGATCTGCGGCGCCACCACCCCCGCATCGAGCCGCGAGACGTCCAGCAGGCTGTCCAGCAGTTCCTTCAGCGTGTCGAGCCCCTGTTGCAGCCGATCCAGAACATTCCTCCCCGGTTCGTCCGTGACATGCGCGCGGAGGGCCCCGGCGAACAACAGGATGGACTGCATCGGCTGACGCAGATCGTGGCTGGCCGCCGCCAGGAAACGTCCTTTCGACCGGTCGGCCTCCTCCGCCACCTGCTGGGCGCGTCGGATGTCGTGGATGTCCACGGCGGTGCCGACCCAACCGGCGATCTGCCCGCCCTCGCGCATCGGAACGATGCGGCAGAGATGCCACCGCCACGCCCCGTCCGCCCGCCGCACCCGGATGTTGCACTGATAGGGGCTTCCCGCCGCGATGGATCGCGCCCGCAGCTTGAGGAATTCCGACCGATCCTCGACATGCACGAACTCCCACCGCATCCGCTCGATGGAATCCAGGCCGGTGTAGTCTTTCCATTCCGCGTTGAAGAATTCCGTGCCGCCGTCCGGGCGGTTGATCCACATGAGTTGCGGGGTGTGGTCGATCAGCGAGCGGAAGCGCGCCTCGCTGACCCGCAAGGCCTCCTCGGCGCGCTTACGCGCGGTGATGTCGCGGGCCACGCCCGCCACGCCGACAATGGCGCCGTCCGCGGCGCGCAACGGCATGACCGCGATCATCAGGACCCTGGTCCCAACCTTGCCGGGAAAGGGCAATTCCTCCTCGATCGTTTCCGGTTGCCCGCTGGTCATGACGCCGTTGCACAGCGCGTTGAGCCGGGCGGCATCGGAGCGCGGAAACAGGTCGTCATCCGTCAGTCCCACGACCTCCTCGCGCGTCCGCTCGAACAGCCGGGCCGTGGCGTCGTTCACCAGCGTGAAGCGCCCGTTCCGGTCCTTGGCGAAGATGGGGTCTGTGGCGCTTCCCAGGATGCTTTCCAGAAGCGCGTGCTTTTCCAGAAGGCGGTTCTCCGCCTCCCCCGCCGCGCGTTGCGCCGCACGGACCTCCATCTCGTGCATGGCAAGGCGGGCGAACTCCTCCAGGTCGCAACGGTTCTCGTCGCCGAAATCGGGGCGCGGCCTGGTGTCGATGATGCAGAAGGTGCCGATCAACAGGCCATCCGGAGTCTGCAACGGCGCCCCGGCGTAGAAGCGCAGGTGCGGAGGCCCGGTTACCAGCTCGTTCCCGACGAAGCGTTCATCCTCCAGCGTATCCGGGATGACCAGCACAGTGTTTTCCAGGATGGTGAAGGCGCAGAAGGAAATCCTCCGCTCGATGGCATCGATTCCCAACCCGTAGCGCGCCTTGCACCACTGGCGTGTTTCGTCCACCAGATTGACCAGCGCGATCGGCGCACCGAAGTGGCGCGACGCCAGCCGGGTCAGGCGGTCGAACACCGGTTCCGGCGGTGTGTCGAGCACGCCATAACCCTTGAGCTTGTCGATGCGGGCAAGCTCGTTCAGAGGCCATGGCGGCTCCATGCTGGTCAACGCTGCCCCTTGCTCAACACGATCGTGCACAAAATCCTAGCAACATCGGCACAAAGCCGAGCACGCTCTTATGGACAAGGGCGGTCATGCACACACGTTCGGCAAAACTTCCTAACGGTTTTGCTGGTAACCCTGATGGGTTGTATTCTGCTTCGTATTCCCCTGCCGGTCCTGCTCCTCCAGATTGTCCGGGGCGGACGGCTTCGCGGCGGCCGTATCGTCGGCGTTCACGTCCGGGCTCCCTCCCGGCCCCTTTTGGCTGCGCCCGGCGGGCGGCACCGGCGGCATGGACTTCGACATGTGGGTCTCCCCTTTGGTTGTGACGTGCCTCTTCCCGCAACATCGTCCGCGGCACTCCGGTTCCGTCACCCGCAATTGCGCGCGGCAAACGCGCTCGGTCGCCCCCACATGGTTTAAAAGACCCGTATGGTTTAAAGAACAGGGACCGTCCTTCCACGGGGAGCACAGAATGCCGGACAGCACGCCGAACCACGAATCTCCCAGCTATCGCCTCGCGTTCGAGGATCGCGATTTCCTGATGGGCGAGCCGATGCGCGGCGTTCGCTTCATGCTCGAATACGCCAAGCCGGAAATGCAGCTGAAGGCCTGGGGAATCCGCTCAACCATCGTGGTGTACGGCAGCGCCCGCGTCCCCTCCCCCGAAAGGGCGGAACAACTGCTCCGTGAGGCCGGCACGGACGAGGAAAAGAAGCGTGCGAAGCGGCGCGCCAAACAGGCCGAGTGGTACGAGGAGGCGCGCGCCTTCGGCCGGATCGTGTCGGTGCGGGGCGGCGCGCTCGCCCCCACGGAGGATGGGCAGCGCGACAACGTGATCGCCACGGGCGGAGGCCCCGGCCTGATGGAGGCCGCCAACCGCGGCGCGCAGGAGGTCGGAGCGCCCAGCATCGGCTTCAACATCAGCCTGCCGCACGAACCGCGCCCGAACCCCTACAGCACGCCGGACCTGACCTTCCGCTTCCATTATTTCGCCATCCGCAAGATGCATCTGGCGATGCGCGCCAACGGGCTGGCGATCTTCCCCGGCGGCTTCGGCACCTTCGACGAGGCGTTCGAAATCCTGAACCTGCGCAACACCAACAAGGCCTCGCGCCTGCCCATCGTGTTCGTCGGGCGGAGCTATTGGAACGAGGTCGTGAACTTCCGGGCGCTGGCCGACCACGGGATGATCAGCCCGGAAGACCTGGACCTGTTCGACATCGCCGACACGGCGGAGGAGGCCTGGGACTGCATGACCCGCCTGGGCCTGAAGCGCGGCACCCCGCCGCTGGGCCCGGCGGGAACGGGACAGTCCACCAGCGACGAGGTGTGATACCGAAGGCGTTTGATGAGTTCCATCAAACGCCTTCGGTACAAACCCGACAGCACATTGCACAGCAATGTGCGAGAGGGTCATACGGCCGGCCGATCATGGAACTCTTCATGCGCCGGC
>JAEZPL010000475.1 GCA_023413605.1 Pseudomonadota bacterium | reverse complement strand
CGGCGGCACCGGGAACGACATCCTGTTCGGCGAGGAGGGCGACGACACGCTGACCGGAGAGGACGGCAACGACACCGTGGTCGGCGGGGCCGGCAACGACCTGCTGTTCGGCGAGGAGGGAGCGGATTTCCTCGTCGGCGAGGACGGCAACGACACGCTCAACACCGTGGCCGGAAACGACATCGCGCTGGGCGGGGCCGGCCACGACCTGATCGGGCTGGGCGAGGGCGACGACCTGGCCTCGGGCGATGCCGGCAACGACACGCTGTTCGGCGAGGCCGGGAACGACACGCTGTTCGGCGGGGCGGGCGACGACCTGCTGAACGGCGGGGCCGGCGACGACCTGTTGTTCGCCGATGGTGGCGCGGACACGCTGGGGGGCGGGACCGGGGCGGCCGTCTTCGCCTTCGGGCTGGCGTCGGGCGGATCGGTGGTGATGGACTTCCAGGTGGGCGTGGACCGTCTGGCCTTCTACGATGCCGCCATCGACCTGGACGCGGTGATCCGCTCGGCCCGCGTGGAGGGCGGCAACACCACCCTCGACCTTGGCTCGGGCAACCGCGTCACCATCCTCGGCCAGACCGGCAACGTCGCAAGCTGGTTCGGCTGAGCGGCAACGCATCAAGGGCGGTGAATCGGCCGCCCCTGATGCGTCCACGCAAGAACATCCTTTCGGCCGCCCTCAATCCCGGCCTTTCCACTGACGCCGTTCAGGACCGCCCATCCGGGACCACCCCCAAAGCGGTCCAGGCTGGCAGAAGCGCATCGACAGTGGCGAGGGTTACCGGATGACCCAGCCGCCCGGCATGGCGGCACAGGGCATCGCGGTCGCGCACGCCGACGGCGAGAACGGCAAGGCACAACGCCATCTCCGCCGGCCCTGCCGGCAACGCCGAACCGATGGCCGGAGCGGCAAGCCAGCGGTAATCGGCCCCCATCAGCGCCGCTTCCGCCAAAACGCGGTTGAGCGTCCAGGCTTTGCCGGCGTCCATCCGCCCCGGCAGCATCCCGTGGGCACAGCCGGACCAGCACAGCATCTGCACGGCCTGGTTCAGAAGTCCCGGATCGCACCCCGGTCCCAGGGCCGCCGCCAGCGCATCGAAGCTTTGCGGCCCGCGGCTCAGGGCGCGCAGCAGGGGAGCAAACAGATCCGGCGCTCCCTCCACGGGTCCGATGCGGGTGTTGAAGGTCAGCCCGCCGTCCTTCGGCGCTCCGGGCAGGGCCGCCAGCGACAGGCCGCGCAACGCCCGGAGATGATCGGCGGATGACAGGGCGACCCCTTCCCGCTGGTAAAGGTCGCGGCGGTAGGACTGGTTCCGGGCCAGATCCTTGACCGTTTCCCGCAGGTCGGGTTCGGTCATGGTCCTCAGCAGGGGCAGCACGCGGGCCGGCAAGGACAGGGCATCGATGTTCTCCAGCGGCGTGGCGCTGCCCAGATAGGCGCAGCCGGCCCCGGCGAAGCCCTTCATCACGTCGGCGACATGCAGGGGCTCCCAATGCTCGTTCATGAATTCATGGGCGAGGTAACGGGGATCGTCCGCGACGGCGGCGGCCAGCCGGGTGCGTTCTTCGGGGTGGGCGGCGAAGCAGCCGGCCCCCGCCTCGTCCAGCGCGGCCAGGACGGCGAACCCGGCCCGCGCCTTCTCGTCGGTCCGGCCGGCCGCCGCACGGCCATAAAGGCGCAGGAACTTCTGTCCGGCCGCGAAGGCGGAAAGCCCGGGATGGGTCATGTAGTTGAGATAGACGATGCCGCCCGGAGCGAGGTGGCGTTCGACGATCCGGCGGATGGCGGCGCGCATCTCGGGCGAAACCCAGGAATAGACTCCGTGCAGGGCGATGAAGTCGAAGCGTTCGCCGTCCTCCCCCGCCGTGTCCGCCATGGCCAGGAAGTCGCCGTGCCGGAAGGCGATGTTGTCCAGGCCGGCGGCCTCCGCCAGCCTCCGCCCGTGCTCGACGTGCGTGGCGTTGACGTCGATGCCGACGAACCGCCCGGCCGGATTGGACGCCGCCGTCAGGGCGAGCCCCAGGCCGGGTCCGCACCCCAGCTCGCACCAGCGGTATGGCCGGGCGATGTCCGGCGCCGTGCGCCCCAGGGCGGCGGCGGTGACCGTCAGCCAGCGCGGGGTCATCTCCCGGTGGAACAGGTTGGGATAGGCGACGTCGGTGATGTATCCGCCGGCCATGCTTGCCATGCCAACACCTCTCCTTGGAACGGGTGGGACGCGTGCCCCCCGAAGATCGTCCGGCGTCAATAGACGTCGCGGCAATAAAGGCCTTCTTCCGCCAACCGGTCGAGTGCGTCGGCTCCGATCATGTCACGCAGCACGTCGGCCACGGCCGGAGCCGAGGCCCAGCCCGCCGTCCGGCAACCGCACCTGACGGATCAACAGATGGAGCCGGCCGTTCTCGGGTACCGAGGCGATCGAGTAGTCGCGGCGGGGCAGATCGGCGAGGCCGTCCACCAGGGACTGCGCCGAAGCGGCGGCGGCCATGCGGTCGAAGGACGGCAACCGACAGCTGGCGAGGCGGTCGGCCAGCCGTTCCGGCCCATCGTGGCCCATCACCACGGACGACCCGTCGAATCCTCCGGCCGCCAGGAAGACCGCCACACGGTCGGGTGCGTTGCGCACCCGGATCTCCGCGATGTCGCCGGCGACCCAGGTCGGTTCCTGCCCGCTCGGCGGCTCAAGTTCGAGATGATAGGTCGGAAGGCCGGCGCTGTTCCGGTTCAGCAGATGCAGATAGAACAGCAGCGCCCAAGTGCCCAGCACCGTATGCAGACTCCACAGGAAACCGCGGCCTTTCTGGCGCCAGTCGACAGCGAACCATGCCCGCAGGCTGCCCAGCCGGCGGGGCCAGCGCAGATAGAGACCCGACAGGCTGAGCACGATCAGCGCGATGGTGGAGGCCCCCACGATCTGCTTGCCGACATCGCCGGCCAGCAACCAGCGATGAAGCTGCATGGTGGTGCGGAAGAAGTCCTGCCCGGAGGGCCGGGGCAGCAGATCCCCGGCGTAGGGATCGGCCTGCCGGTTTTCCCCGCGCGCCGGCCGGCCGCCTTGCCCGGTGGCCCCCGGCGGCGGCGCGAAGGTGATGGTGGCCGGATCGGTCGGGTCGGCGCTGACCCGCAGGGCGGTGATCCTGCGGTCGGGATTCCCCGCCGCCAGCCGCGCGTACAGTTCGGCCGGCGGCAGCGTTCCGTCCGGCCGTTCGGCAACGCTCAATACACCCGGATTGAGAAGGCGGAGAAGGTCATCTTCAAAGGACAAAAGCGCCCCGGACACGCCAACGACGCAGAGAATCATTCCGGCGGTGATGCCGAGCAACCAATGGAGTTGAAACCAGAACCATTTCAGCATTGGGAAATCCGTCGGCGGCCCCTTTGGAGGCGCATGTGAAGGCACGGAGACGGTGGAGCGCCGCCGTCCACGCCGGGCGGCGGCTGTCCACATCGAAGCGCTTAAAGCGGATTGCGATCCGCTTTGGACCGGGACCGCGGTCCCGGCCTCTCGCGGGAACTTCGTTCCCGCTGGCGGCAGGCGGATGCCAAAGGCATCCGCTGAGAGCCGCCCGTGCGGCCGAGCCCCGACTGGCGAATGAAGTCATATGAATCTAAAGCGAATGGAAATTCGCTTTAGAAGGAGGCGGTGAGGGAGACGTAATAGGCGCGTCCCGGTTCGTTGTAGGTGTTCGCGCCGGCTCCGCCGGAGTTGTCCTCACGGAAAAGCTGCTTGTTGAGCAGGTTGCTGACGCCGCCGCTGATGCGGAGGTTTTCGGACAGGACGTAGTTCGCGCTGACGCCGATCAGGGTATAGGGCGCGCGTTCCCGCAGCTCGTCCCCGGCGGCGGCGGCTCCCCGGCTGGTCAGCGTGCGGGGCTCCTGCTTGCCGTAATGGGTGACGGACAGCTGGAAGCCAAGATCCTCGGTCGCCTGCCAGTCGAGCCAGGAATTGATCGTGTATTCGGGAATGATCGACAGCGGCTGGCCCGTCGTCTTGTCCTTGCTTTCCAGCATGTAGGTGAAATTGTTGCTCCAGGTCAGCGTCGGGTGCAGTGGAACCGTCAGGTTTCCTTCCAGGCCCTCGACCACGGCTTCGGGCGTGTTGTACCACTGGAAGATGCGGCCGCGGGCGCCCAGCGCCGTGCCGATCGGAACCGTGCCGGCGACGATCTTGTTCTTGTAGTCGTTGTGGAAATAGGTGATGCCGGCGTTCCAGCCGTCCTTGGCGTAGTTGATGCCGATTTCCTTGTTGATGCTGGTTTCCGGCTTCAGGTCCGCGTTGCCCTGCACATAGCAGCCGCCGCCCAGGCTGGGGTAGGCGATCGGGCAACCGTTGCCCATGGTGAAGTAGAGATAATTGGGGTTGGATTGGTACAGGTTCGGTGCCTTGAAGGCGCGGGCGATGCCGCCCTTGACCTGCAACCCGTCCATGATTTCGTAGGAGGCGTTCAGCGACGGGCTGAAATTGTTGCCGAACAGGCTGTTGTGGTCGAAGCGGACACCCGGCGTCAGGATGAATTCGCGGGTGACCTCGATGTTGTCCTCCAGATACAAAGCGTAGGTCGTCGCATCGCTGTTCGGGTCGCGCGGGCCGGTGGACAGGCCGGGAATGGTGCCGCCGGTGAGCCGCTGGCTCATGGCGAAGGGATCGTGGAGGGTTTCCCGGCCCGCTTCGGCGCCGACCGTGAGCACCTGGTCCATGAAGGCGGTGAACGGAATGTCCACCTTTCCGCTCGCCCCATAATCCTTCAAGGCGGCGGTGGACTTGCCGGAGCCGTTGATGCTGCCTTCTTGGGAACCGGCCAACCCCTCGTTCTGGCGGGTGTTGTCCGTGCCCTCATACTGGAACATGAGTTCGGACTGCACGCCGTCGCCCCAATAGCCGCGGTGGGTGACCGAGGCCGTGCGGCGGAGCATGACGTTGGTTTCCACCTTTTCGTTGGCGAGTTGCGCCAGCAAGGCCGAGCCGCCGGAACTGACGGCGCGGTCGCCGGCGTAGATGTTGCCCTGGCGACTGATGCCGGCTTCGAATTCCAGCGTGTGGTCGGGCGTCAGGGCCCAGCGCAGCAAGCCGTCGATGTCGTGGTTGCGGACGCCCTCCCGGCCCGCCGGCGGCACGGCGCCGATGGCGGTCTCCGCCGCCTCGCGGTTCAGCGACAGCGAATCCGCGTCGGTCTTGTTGAGGTTGCCGTACAGGCGGAACGACAGCGCCTCGCTGATCGGCCCGGTCAGCGAGAAGCCGACGCGGCGGGTCGCTCCTTCATCGGAGTCCTCCGGCTGGTTCAGGTAGACGGTCGCCGATCCCGACAGCTTGGCGGTCGGGGTGCGGGTGATGATGTTCACCACGCCGCCGGCGGCGCCCGATCCGTACCGGGCCGCGGCCGGGCCGCGGATCACTTCGATCCGTTCCACCGCTTCGGCGGGCACCCAGTTGGTGTCGCCCCGGGTGTTGCGCTCGCCGCTGCGGCCCATGCGGACGGAATTTCGCGAACTGACGGGCTTGCCGTCGATCAGGATCAGCGTGTTTTCCGGCCCCATGCCGCGCAGGTCGATCTGGCGGTTGTTGCCGTACTGGCCGGTCGCGCTGTTGCCGGTCAGATTGACGCCGGGCATGCGGCGGATGATGTCGGACAGGTCGTTGGCGGGCGGCCGCTTGGCGATGTCTTCCCTGGTGATGACCGACACGCCGGGGGCCTGCTTCAGCTCCTCTTCGGCGGTGCCGAGGACCTGCACCGTGGGAAGGACCACCTGCCCGGCGGAGGAGGAGGTTTCCGGTTGCGTGCCGGTTTCCTGGGCCTGCGCGGCGAAGGGGGCCAGGGCAAGGACAAGGGCGAGCGCCGTGGAGCAACGGTTGGTGTCACGGTGTCGAAGCATGGGTGGGTGTCTCTCGGATTAGGGTGCGGCGAAGTCGGCGCGCCAGCACCCGTTTAAGGAATATATACCTATTGCGTTGGTATCGAACGCCCCCTGCCCGCCCAAACTCGCTGAGCGACGTCATGGGATGGACGTGTGCGTCCGTCCCGACCGAACTGAGAAGAGGAGCGCGCCGGTCGACCGGCTCAGCGCTTCGGCCATTCTCCGTGAGCGGCCGCTTGCGGAGCTACAACCATGGAATGTGGACGCCATAAGGCATGCGGGAAGATTTGCTGACGGACCGGTGCCACCACGGCGATGTTGCAAGTGAGACGGCCTATTGATCCGGTCTGTCGCATCGAATTTCCCTCAATCTCCCATGGTTTCTGCGTCAATCGATAATTGTGTCTACCAATTCGGAGGCGGGTGCCTTCAACAACTAATAATTAGAATTAGTCTAAATTGCAGAAACGAGGCATGCACCCCACCCGGTCGATGCCCGGAATGCCCAACCCGTGGGTGACCACCCATCCTCGGCTCAACGCTGGCAAAGCCGCTCATTCGAGAAGTTTTTTCTCGTTATTCCAATCACTTATCGGCACTGCGCGAACTTGGCCGCGTCAGATCGGGGCAAACGGCGCCGCGGAGAGTTCCGCAAGCAGTTGCAAAAGCACAACACTACTACTGATAATTATTCTCATTCTAAGGAGTCGTTGGAACGAGTGCCAGACCTCGACCGCCGTAGGGCCCTGGCCAGGCTGGAGCCATTTCCAATCACCATCAGCCCAGCGTTCCACTCGGTCGAAACGTTGGCCGGCATGCTGTTCCGGTCCGGCCGGCAGTCCTCCGCCTGACCCGGATTGGCGTCCAAAGCCCACAGCAGCGGCGGCAAGAACGCCAGATCGGCATCAGCAAGCAGGGCGACGGCTATCCCCGTCGCCTGCTCGTCGTTGGCGCTACGGCGGTGTTGACGCACGACGAGACCGTCAAGGCGCCGTCCGGTTCGCGCAGATCAGGAGGTTCCGTGACAGCGCTTTGCCCCATGGCATGCCGCATACTCGGATGACCCTCAGCACCGGGACGGCTCACCGGATATCGGCGGAGCCAACACGCAGGGCGTGTCGGCCCCATTCCGGGACGCGGCAGGCGTTGCCGTGGCACCGGACAGGAGTTCGTCAATGCCGACCCCCTTCGCGATAGCAAAGCCGGGCGTCATCATCAGCGGCACCCAGATGACCGCGGACAGCAAGTTGGCGGTTTGGAAGGTGTGGTGAGGCATCGCCATCATCCCGGCGGTGATCGGTACAACCGGCCGCAGCGGTCCGAGGAAGCGGGCAAGAAAGACGCTCTTGCCGCCATGGCGCAGGAAGAAGCGGCTGCCCCGCTCCAGGAACTCCGGCCGCTGACGAAAAGGCCAGGCTCGCGGAACACGATCACCGAACACCCGGCCGAGCCAATAGGATGTAGCATCGCCCAGTATGGCACCCAGAGCGATGGCAACGTAGACCTGCCAGAAGCCGAGGGCGCCGGAGGCGACCAGGGCTCCGCCCGTGGCGATCAACACCACGCCCGGCACCACGAACCCGACGAACGCCAGGGACTCCGCGAATGCACACAGGAAAAAGATTGCTTCAGCCCAGGAT
This sequence comes from Pseudomonadota bacterium, assembly GCA_023413605.1. Taxonomy (GTDB): domain Bacteria; phylum Pseudomonadota; class Alphaproteobacteria; order Azospirillales; family Azospirillaceae; genus Azospirillum. The sequence continues at coordinate 9,572 of JAEZPL010000475.1, read as the reverse complement.
GCATTCGCCGCGACGAAGGCACCCCAACGCTCCATGCCGTCAATCAGCACTTCCCTTGCTACATGGTCCATTCAAGTTCCTTGTGAGACGGCCCGCCGCACGAGACTTTGCCACAGATCGGCGGCATCGTGCATATCGGCGGAGATTTTCAGCCTGGGCTGACTCGCCCCCTGACCCCGATCCAGCCCCCACATGAGGGTTTCCGACTTCCTCACCGGCCGCACGCGCGACGGACGGAACTTTCGTATGCTGACAGAAGATCAATACAGGATCGACACGGACCAACCATCCGGCCGAAGGACAGGACGGGGCCTCTGCTGACGGCAGCCCTTCGTTGGGTTGAAGGCCCGGAGACAAGCCGGTGCTGAAAGGCTGACCTGATCGGATGGTCGTTTTCTGCCCCTGCGCGCCATGCCACATACGGCAAGCGTCAGCTTAAACAGAAGCAAACATGATTGTCGGTGCGCACACTTTTTTATCCATGCGCAAACATTTTTGACCAACCACAGAAAGGCCAATTCTTGTCACGGCTATCGCAAAGGGTAACCAATCATTAACCAGATATTTTATTGTCTCGTTAAGCATGTCAAACCAACCTCCGGCTGATCTAGCACGAAGGTCGTAAGAGGTCTGACATGGCAACCGGTACAACTGATCTGATGGACGTCACCTTCGTCGTCAACGCCTGGGGTGTCCCGGCGGGCGGGAAGTGGCCGCACTTCGTGCTGCGTCTCGATGGCGTGCAGATCGGTGAGGCGACCGTCGCTTCCGCGTCCCAATCCAAATACACCTTCACCGCCCGCGTTCCGGCCGACCAGGCCCACAAACTGCAATTGCAGTACGACAACGACGGTTCGGTGAACGGCCAGGACCGCAACCTGTTCATCAAGTCGTTCGAGGTGAACGGCACCCCGATCCTCAGCATCGATTCGTCGGTCACCTACGATGTCGGCGACATCGACGGGAAGAACGTCATCGCCGGACAGACGGAGATGTACTGGCGCGGCGCGCTGAACGTGGACATGCCCGCGACCCTGTTTGCCTCCGATCCGGTGCCGACGCCCCCGCCCCCGGCCACGATGACCAGCGAAATCGTGGTCAACGCCTGGGGCGTCTCCGCCAACGGCACGCCGCCGCATTTCAAACTGCTGGTGGACGACAAGGTGGTGGGCGACGCCTGGGTGAACGCCGGCAGCAGCACGCCCTACACGTTCAAGGTCGACGTGGACCCCAACGAGGCCCACAAGATCCAGATCTGGTACGACAACGACGCCACGGTGAACGGCCAGGACCGCAACCTGTTCGTTCAGGGCATCAAGATCGACGGGCAGGAGATCAAGTCCACCAGTTCGCTCGCGTCCTACGACAAGGGGCCGGTGGACGGCAAATACGTCGTCGCCGGGCAGGAAGGCCTGTTCTGGGGCGGCGCCCTGACCTTCGGCGTGCCGGAGGATTACTTCGGCGGCACCTATGTGCCACCACCGCCGCCTCCCCCGCCGCCCGTCCTTTCGCCCGTGGACATCGTCGTCACCGCCTCGGGCCAGTCGGCCGGCGGCGTGCCGCCGCACTTCAAGCTGCTGGTGGACGGCAAGGTGATCGGTGAGGGCCGCGCCACGTCCGGCGACCCGACGGCCTTCACCTTCAAGGCCGATCTCGACGCGACGCAGGGCCACAAGATCCAGGTCTGGTACGACAACGACAGCGTCGTCAACGGCCAGGACCGCAACCTCTACGTCAAATCGGTGTCCATCAACGGCCACACCGTCGCCGCGACCGATCCGATCGTCACCTACGACAAGGGCGCGGTGGACGGAAAGGACGTGGTGAAGGGGCAGGAGGGGCTGTACTGGGGCGGCGCGCTGAACGTCGATGCCCCGGCCGACCTGTTCAAGGCCCCGCCGGAACCGCCGCCCCCGCCGCCGACCGGCCCGGCCTTCTACGTGGCCGCCAACGGCAAGGACAGCTGGTCGGGCAGGCTGGCCGAGCCCAACGCCGACGGCACCGACGGCCCCTTCGCGACGCTGGAGCACGCCCGCGACGCCATGCGGTCGAGCAACATCGACACGACCTACGTGCGCGAGGGCACCTACCACCTGACCAAGACGCTGGAACTGACCGCGCTCGACAACGGGCACAGCTTCCGCAACTACCCCGGTGAGAAGCCGGTGCTGAGCGGCGGCGAGGTGGTCACCGGTTTCACCAGCGAGGGCAACGGCGTCTATTCGGCCAAGCTGTCCAAAGCGACCGACCTGGATCTGGTCATCGGCGGCGTGCGGCAGCATCTGGCGGAAAAGGGCCTGATCGACAGCGCCCATCCGGAAACCTCCGGCTGGTACTTCGCCGACGCCGGCAGCGGCGGCCCCAGCGGCTGGGCCATCCGCTACCACACCGGCGACATCACCTCGGCCGATCTGGCGCCCGGCACCAGGATCCAGGTGATGGACGCCGAACGCCTGTCCGACACGCTGACCGATGTGGTGAGCATCGACGACACCACCCGCCAGATCATCCTGAAGAACGGCGCGTCGCTGCCCTTCACCGAAGGCACCACCTACAAGCTGCTGAACAACGCGGCCTTCGTGGATCAGGCGGGCGAGTTCGCATGGCGTCCGTCCGACGGCAGGCTGGTCTTCAAGCCGGCCGACCCCGCGCATTTCGCGCAGGACGGTGTCGAGGTGCCGCGGCTCGGCACGCTGATCCGCCTGAAGGGGTCCAGCGACGTGACGGTGGAGGGGCTGGGCTTCACCAACACCACCACCGGCGGCAACGCGCTGGAACTGTCGGGGGCGTCCGGCAACCACATCGGCAACAACAGCTTCGTCAACGTCGGCACGGCGATCAAGCTGACCGCGGGGTCGAGCCACAACATGGTCGGCGGCAACACGCTGGACCATCTGGCGGTCAACGGCATCGACCTGGATGGCCGCAGCAACGCCAACACCATCTACGCCAACGACATCTCCAACGTCGGCGAGGTGCGCAAGGGAGTGGCCGGTATCATCGGCACCGGCGTGGACAACAACGTCATCTCCAACAACGACGTGGATTCCAGCGCCCGCTACGGCATTTCGCTGAAAAACTGGGATTCCACCAACGTCAACCACAACAACGTCATCCAGTACAACCGCATCACCAACACCGGCCTGGAAACCGCGGACGGCGGCGGGATCGAGGTTCTGGGACGGTCCGGCGTGGACACCGGCACCATCATCAAGGGCAACTGGGTGGAGAACACGGGCGGGCTCGCCACCAGCAACACCGACCAGTGGCTGTACGGCCAGAAGGGCTTCGGCATCTATCTGGACGACATGACCGGCGGCGTGACCGTCACCGACAACTTCCTGAAGAACACCGGCTGGGCGGCGGTGCAGATCCACGGCGGCGACAACAACGTGGTGTCGAACAACGTCTCCATCATCGACGCCAACAACCACGACTTCATCCGCGTGGAGTGGGCGCCGGTGCACGGCGACCCCGGCCTGCCGCGCAACAACACGATCACCGGCAACGTGGTCAGCGGCACGCTGCCGCTCGACGACTACGTCGAGCTGCTGACGGCCGGCAACGTGGTGATAGACAACAACCTCATCTACAACCTCCCGCGGTACGGCGAACGCGACGTGATCGCCAAGCCGCTGTTCAACAACCCATATTACGGCGACTACTCGCTGCAGGAGGGATCCCCGGCCTTCGGCATGGGCATCCATGACCTGGCCTGGAAGCAGATGGGGCTGGACGGCTACGCGGCGACCGACGTCATGCCGCATTTCTGGGACGCCTGATCAGCCGTCAGCCGGTCATCCGGCGCGGAATGGCGAAAACGGCCGGCATCGAGGGTCGGACGGATCAAACACGGGCGGACACCGTTCCTGCGGGGTATTCCACAGGGGAGGAGGGTCCGCCCGTGTTCCGTCGACATCCCCTCGTCGAACTTCGATGTCTGGCCGCCACCGCCATGCTTGCCATGACCGCCGGCTGCGCCGACACCGGCGCCGACGCCGCGCTGGCGGCGCAGAGCGCGTTGGTCGGCATGCCCAAGGATACCCTTCTGGGCTGCGCCGGCGTGCCGCAGCGGCAGGCGGTGAGCGGTTCGCTGGAATATCTCACCTATCAGACGGGATCCGTCACCTATTACCCGCCCCAGCCGCCCATCGGCTATCCTTGGGGCGGCTACGGCTGGGGGCGCGGTGGCCTGGACTACGATCCCTGGGATTATTACCCGCCGGTTCCCGGCGACGTGCAGGACAACCGTTGCCAGGCGACCTTCACGTTGAAGGACGGTGTGGTCGAACAGCTTGTGTACCGGTCATCCGCGGTGGGTTCCTGCGCGCCCATCGTGCAGAATTGCTTGGCCCTCGTGCCGCAGCGCACCATATCCAGGACCACCCCACCGGGGTAAGGCAACGGAGCGAGCCTGCGGAGTTCCCGTCATATCCATGATTCCTGCCCGATGAACCGCGTGAACCCCCTGGCGCTGTCCGCCCTGATCGCCCTCGGCGCCGCCATCGGTCTTCCGGGCACGGCACCGCTGTTTCCGGCCCGCGCGCAGGACACGGCCGAAGTCGAGGCGAAGCCGAAGTTCGGCCCCGACGCGGTGCCGGTCACGCGGGACCGCGATTACCTGCGCCGGGCGGAGGCGCCGGATTTCTGGGCGCTGATGCCCTATTACGTGCCCCAGCAGACGGGCAGCGCCTGCTCCGTCGCCAGCGTGGCGATGATGATCAACGCGCTGCGCGGGGTGCCCGTCCAGTCCACGGTGCGGCTGGTCACCCAGAATCGCGTGCTGAACGAAGTGGGCGACGATGCCTGGAAGGCCGCCAGCGCCGAGAACGGGGACGGGGTCTCCTTCACCGATTTCGAAGGCTATGTGCGCCGGTCGGTCGAGGCCTTCGGCCTGGACGCCGACGTGGAGGTCTTCCGCGCCAGGGACACCGCGCCCGAGACGCTGGCCGAACTGCGCCGAATCCTGACGGAGAACGAGCGCAGCGGCCGCGACATCATTCTGCTGGCCTACGACCAGGGAACCCTGACCGGCGACGCCACGGTGGGCCACATCGCCCCGCTCGGCGCCTATGACGCGGAACGCCACCGCGTGCTGGTCATGGACGTGGACCGGCAATGGTACGTGCCCTACTGGTCCAGCGACGAGAAGCTGCTGGAGGCCATGGCCAAGCCCGACCGCGCCGACCCTTCCGGCAGCGGCCTGATCCGCGTGCGCCTGCGCGGCGGCATGGCGGGCTGAGCCCCCGCGACTCGTTGTCGCAACGCGACTCGTGACGCATCGGGGTCAGAAACCGGGATCCGGCTAATCCTTAACCGAATATCGGTTAAATCGCGGCCCACTGCCGCCACCCACAACTGTATTACCCGGGACGGTAATTTAATTTCTCTTCTTACGGGTATGCGCCGCGCGTATTGCTGCACTGCGCAATGCCTGGTTCCAAGAAAAGCGAAATGAACATGTCAGACGAAATCTATGAACGGGTGCTCGCTCACCCAAAGTTCGCCGAGATGACGGCAAGCCGCGCGCGCTTCAGTTGGCGGCTGGCACTGATTGTTCTGGCGGTCTACTATGCGTTCGTTCTGGCCGCGGCCACGGCCCCCGATGTCCTGGCGCGTCCGATCGCGGACGGCATGATCTTTTCGGTCGGCCTGACCGCGGGCGTCGTCATCACCGTGTTCTGCTCGCTGATGACCGGCGTCTATGTTCTCCGCGCCAATTCCCGCTACGACGCGCTGAACCGCGCCCTGCTTGAGGAGTGCAGCCGATGAGCACGCGCCTCCTCGCCATCCTGGCGGCCGGCCTTCCGGCCTTCCTCGCCGGCACCGCCTTCGCGGCCGGCGCCATCGACGGCGCCGTGGACCGCCAGCCGGTGAACGTGACCGCCATCATCATGTTCCTGCTCTTCGTGGCGGGCACGCTGGGCATCACCTACTGGGCGTCGAAGCGCACGCGCTCCGCGTCGGACTTCTACACGGCGGGCGGCGGCATCAGCGGCTTCCAGAACGGGCTGGCCATCGCGGGCGACTACATGTCGGCGGCGGCCTTCCTGGGCCTGTCGGGCATGGTCTTCGCGAAGGGCTTCGACGGGGTGATCTACACCGTCGGCTTCCTGGTCGGCTGGCCCCTGATGCTGTTCCTGGTGGCCGAACGCCTGCGCAACCTCGGCCGCTTCACCTTCGCCGACGTCGCCTCATACCGCCTCGGCCAGACGCCGATCCGGTCGCTGGCGGCGGTCGGGTCGCTGACCGTGGTCTGCTTCTACCTGATCGCCCAGATGGTGGGCGCCGGCAAGCTGATCCAGCTGCTGTTCGGCCTGGAATACGCCTACGCGGTGGTTCTGGTCGGCGTGCTGATGATCATGTACGTGACCTTCGGCGGCATGCTGGCGACGACCTGGGTGCAGATCATCAAGGCGGTGATGCTGCTGGGCGGCTGCACGGTGCTGGTCGGGCTGGCCCTGGCGCAGTTCGGCTTCAACCCGGAACTGCTGCTGCAGAAGGCCGTCGCCGCGCACAAGACCGGCATCGCCATCCTGCGTCCGAGCGCCGCCATGACCGATCCCGTCGCGGCGCTGTCGCTCAGCCTCGCGCTGATGTGCGGTCCGGCGGGCCTGCCGCACATCCTGATGCGCTTCTTCACCGTTCCGGATGCGAAGGAAGCCCGCAAGTCGGTCTTCTACGCCACCGGCTTCATCGGCTACTTCTTCATCCTGACCGTCACCATCGGCCTGCTGGCCATCGTGATCGTCGGCACCAATCCGGAATATCTGGACAAGGCCGGCAAGATCCTGGGCGGCGGCAACATGGCGGCCATCCACCTGTCCAAGGCCATCGGCGGCAACATCTTCCTGGGCTTCATTTCGGCGGTCGCCTTCGCCACCATCCTGGCGGTGGTCGCGGGCCTGACGCTGGCCGGCGCGTCGGCGGTCAGCCACGACCTCTACGCCCGCGTCATCAAGAAGGGCAACGCCACCGAAGCGACCGAGATGCGCGTGTCCCGCCTGGCCACGCTGGCGCTGGGCGTCATCGCCATCACGCTGGGCCTGGCGTTCGAGAACCAGAACATCGCCTTCATGGTGGGCCTGGCCTTCGGTCTGGCGGCCTCGGTGAACTTCCCGGTGCTGATCCTGTCGATCTTCTGGAAGGGGCTGACGACGCGCGGCGCCTTCATCGGCGGCTTCGCCGGGCTGGTCAGCTGCGTGGCCTTCGTGGTGCTGGGCCCGACGGTGTGGGTCAGCGTCTTCGGCTTCCCGCAGGCGATCTTCCCGTACGAGCACCCGGCGCTGTTCTCCATGGTGATCGCCTTCTCGATGACGTGGCTGTTCTCCGTCACCGACCGCAGCCCGCGCGCCGCGGCCGAGGCGCAGGCCTACAAGTACCAGTACATCCGGTCCGAAACCGGCCTGGGCGCCGCCAGCGCGGCGTCGCACTGACCGTTTCCTCCGCTGATGGCCGACGCCGGGCGTCGGCCATCAGTGCAGGCCCATACCAATAGTCCTATTTCCGGGGGCCCCCCCTCCGAACAGGCGATGAACCCGAACGGCCGCTGCGCTGTTCACGGACTCACAGCCGTTTGGGACACCCTCCGATGCAACGACCGCACCTCGGCCTAGCCGCCTCGTGCCTGCTCCTGCTGGTCCCGTCCTTTGCCGACGCACAGCAGCCGTCGTCCGGGCCGCCGCCGGCCGTTTCCACGGAGGTGGTGCGCGACCGCGACGTCACCCCGACCAGCGAATTCATCGCCCGTGTCCAGGCCATCAAGGACTTCGAGGCCCGCGCCCGCGTCGAGGGCTTCCTTGAACAGGTGGCCTTCCAGGAGGGGCAGACCGTCACGAACGGCACCCTTCTCTACGTGATCGAGCCGGCGCCCTATCAGGCCGCCGTGGACGGCGCCAAGGCCGATCTCGCCGGCGCCCAGGCGAAGGAGCGGGAGGCGCAGCGCGCCCTTCAGCGCGCGCAGGAGCTTCGGTCCCGCGGCAACATCTCCCAGGCCGACGTCGATCAGGCGCAGGCGGCGCAGGAAACGGCGCAAGCCGAAATCCTGCAGGCCCAAGCCAAGCTGTGGCAGGCGGAGCTGAACCTCGGCTACACCCGCATCAGCTCGCCCATCGACGGGCGCATCGGCGCCACGGCGGCGACCCAGGGCAACCTCGTCAACGCGTCCACCGGCGCGCTTGCCACCGTCGTGCAGGTCGACCCGATCCGCGTCGTCTTTTCGGTCAGCGACCGCGACCTTCTGCTCACCCAGCAGGCGGCGCCCGGACGTCCCCTGACGGAGACGATCGACGACTTCGTCCCCGCCCTTCGCCTCGCCGACGGGTCGGAATACTCGGAGAAGGGCAAGATCTCCTTCGTCAGCAACCGCATCGACCCGCAGACCGGCACCATCCCTGTCTATGCCGACTTCCGCAATCCGAACGGCTTCCTGGTGCCGGGCCAATATGTGACGGTGTTGATACGCCCGGCGCGCAGCGAACAGCAGCCGGTGGTGCCCGTGTCCGCCATTCAGCAGGACCAGCAGGGCAGCTACGTCCTCGTCCTCAACGACCAAAACCGGGTGCAGCGGCGCCCGATCGAGCCGGGGCCGCAGATCGATCAGCAGATCGCCATCCGAAAGGGGCTTGAGCCGGGCGAGACCATCGTGGTGGGCGGCATCCAGAAGGTCCGGCCCGGCATGGTCGTGCAGCCGCAACCGGCACCCCAGACGGCCGAGCAGCCCTAGCGATAAGCAGGCAAAGGAATAACGCCCATGTTCTCCAGCCTGTTCATCGGACGCCCGAACCTGACCATCGTCATCGCGCTGGTGATCGTCATCGCGGGCGGGCTGGCGATCCTGTTCATCCCCGTGGCGCAGCTTCCGCCCATCACGCCGCCGACGGTGCAGGTGTCCGCGACCTACCCCGGCGCCAACGCGCAGGTCGTCGCCGACAGCGTCGCCGCCCCCATCGAAACGCAGGTGAACGGCGTCGAGGGCATGCTCTACATGTCCTCGACCAGCACCGACACCGGGTCCTACACGCTGTCCATCACCTTCGCGCCGGGGACGGATCCCGATCTGGCGCAGATCAACGTGCAGAACCGCATGTCGCTGGCCACGCCGACCCTGCCGACGGAGGTGACGCGCCAGGGCATCACGGTGCGCAAGCAGTCCACCAACATGCTGCTGGCCGTGAACGTCTATTCGCCCAACGGCGCGTTCGACCCGGTCTTCATTTCCAACTACACCAGCATCAACCTGCGCGACGCCGTCGCGCGGGTGCCCGGCGTCGGCAACGCGCAGGTGATGGGCGCCCTGACCTATTCCATGCGCATCTGGATGGATCCGAACCGCATGGCCGCGCTGGGGATCGCCGCCACCGACGTGGTGAACGCGATCGAAAACCAGAACCTCCAGGCCTCGGCCGGGCAGATCGGCTCGCCGCCGGTGCCCAGCGGACAGCAGGAACAGCTGACCATCCTCGCCCGCGGCCGTCTGGACGACCCCAAGCAGTTCGCCGACATCATCGTCCGCACCAACCCGAACGGTGGCCTCGTGCGGCTGGGCGACATCGGCCGGGTGGAGTTGGGGG
>JAEZPL010000472.1 GCA_023413605.1 Pseudomonadota bacterium | reverse complement strand
GCCTGGAGGAGGCGCACGCCCAGGGCCGCCTGATCCTGGTGGCGGAGGACAACCCCATCAACCGCAAGGTCCTGCTGATGCAGCTCCACTCGCTGGGGCATACGGCGGAGGTGACCAACGGCGGTGCCGAGGCCTTGGCCGCCTTGCAGAGCGGAAAACGCTACGCCCTGCTGCTGACCGACATCCAGATGCCGGAAATCGACGGCTTCGAACTGACCCGGCGCATCCGCACCGGCGAGCGGCTGACCGGCGCGCACCTGCCGATCATCGCCATCACCGCCAACACCGCCGCGGGCGACCTTGAGCAGTACGAAGCCGCGGGCATCGACGATGTGCTGAGCAAGCCGCTGGATCTCGCGCAGCTCGGCGCCGCGCTCGCCCGCCACATGCCCGCCGCGCCGGCCCCCGTCGCGGACGCTTCACCGGAGGCCGAACCCCCGCCGGCCGAAATCCAGGCCACGCCGCCGGCCGTCGACCTCGTCGTGCTGCGCCAGCTTTGTGGCGATGACCAGGAGCTGATGGAGGAACTGCTGGGCGACTTCGTCGCCGTTACGCGCAGCATCGGGGACGAGCTGGCCGCCGCCATGGCCGCGCACGACCCGGTCCGCGTGCGCGGCTGCGCCCACAATCTGAAGGGATGCTCGCGCAACGCCGGGGCCAAGACGCTGGGCAACGCCGCGCATGCGCTGGAGCTTGCCGTGGGAATCAACGAGCCCTGGCCGCGATTGGCTGCCCTGGCCGAGGACGTCGCGGCGGCGCTGGCCGACGTGGAGGCCTTCGTCCGGACACTCTGATAGGGCCGAATTTGTATGGCCGGATTGATGTGGTCAATCTGATGCCGCCGATCCGACGTGGCTGTTGTCCCCGGACCGTTCGGGGTCACCCGCTCCCGCGCCGCTTGTCATACGGTCGGCGGGGTTGCGGGGGCGCGGCGCAAGGCGAATGATCGGGTCATCGTCCGCTTCGCGAGGCGCCGACCATGCCCCTGCCGTCCGCCGAGACCTTCAGCGCGTCCGACATCCGCGACTCCTACCGCCGCGACGGATACGTCATCCTGCGCGGCGTGTTCACCGCGGCGGAGGTGGCTGAGCTTGCCGCCGCCTTCGACCGGCACTACCAGGCCGGGCTGGCCCACCCGCGCAGCTTCCGCCACGGCAACTTCCACGTCCGCGTCGCCGACGATCCAGCCATCGGCCACACCGTGCGCATGGTGCAGTGGCCGTCCTACGGTGACGCGGTGCTGAACGCAGTCCGGCAGGACCGGCGGATGCTGGCCATCGTCGCGCCGCTGATCGGGACCGACGTCAAGCAGATCATCAACCAGATGCACTGGAAGCCGCCAGGGGCGGCCGGCGGCGACTACGCCTTCCACTAGGACAGCCGTTTCCGCCGCCCGCGGGAAGCCTACCGGAACCTGGGGGAGTCTTACGTGCAGACCGGCATCGCCGTGGATCCGCACCGGCCGGAAAGCGGCGCCATGCGGCTTTACCCCGGCAGCCACCTGTTGGGCGATCTCGCGCTGGCGCCGCGCGGCAGCATCCTCGGCACCGGCATCGCGGAAGACGCGCTGGAGCGGGCCGGCCTGGACCCGGCGAAGCTGGTGGACTTCGCGCTGGAGCCGGGGGACGTCGGCCTTTAGCACCCCCACATGATCCACGGTTCCGGTCCCAACCGGTCCGGTGACGACCGGCGGCTCTACATCAACGGCTATGTGCGCGCCTCCGACTGCGACCGCGGCGAGTGGACGTGGCGCGACGGCCGGCCGGTGCCGCTGGGCGAACCGGTGCTGGTCCACTACGAAGACCTCCACCGCCGGCCGGAGCCGCATTACGTCGACGACTACCCACTTCCCTTGTCCGTCCCGGCTTCGTAGGTTGGGCCAAGCCGCAGCCGCGGCCCAACCTACGTCGGACGCCGCGATGCCTCGTCTTTTCGCCGCCCTCCTACTGGCCCCCACACTGGCATTCGGCGCACTGCCCACATCCGCCCAAGACAAAACTTCCCAGGAAACGACGGCGCACGAGAATGTCCCCGCGCTGGGGGAGGAGTTGACGCCCTTCGGCGCGGTGCAGGCGGGGAACCGGACGCGCGCGATCCCGCCCTGGACCGGCGGCCTGACGAAGCTGCGCGCCGACGCCGTGCCGGGACGCACGCAGCCCGATCCCTACGACGAGGACAGGCGCTGGTTCACCGTGGAGCCGGCCGACCTGGAACGCTACAGGATCCGCCTGTCGGCGGGGCTCCAGGCGCTGTTGCAGAAGCATCCGGACTTTGAAATCCCGGTTTTCCCGACCCGCCGCAGCGCCGCCGCCCCGCAACGGGTCTACGATGCGTCGCTGGAGAACGCCAAGCGCGCCAAGCTGGGCGAGAACGGGCTGGCGCTGAGCGGTGCGGCGGTGGGCGTGCCCTTCCCCATCCCGGCCAACGGCGTGCAGGCGATGTGGAATCACATCCTGCGCTGGCGCGGCGAGACGGTCAGCCGCACCGGCGCCACCGTCCTGCCGGAGCCGACCGGCGCCCTGTCCCAGACGCTGTACCGGGAGGAGATCCTGTCCAGCTACGCCGCCGGGCAGGAGGGCCGGCCGCTTCACTACCGCCGCACCACCCTGTCGCCCAAGGCGGAGGCCGGCACCACCCTGCTGCTGCAAGGCACGCTGAACCCCATCCAGGCGGGGTTCGCCGCGTGGTACCGGGCGGGCGAGACCGGCAAGCCGGTGCGCGCGAACGATTATGTCTACGACCGGCCGGACCCGGCTACCGGCAGCATCCGCACCGCCGACATGCTGGACATGTTCAGCGGCCCGCTCGACCGCTTCGACTTCACGCTCGTCTCCCGGCGCGAGATGTATGTGCCCTACAACGCCAACCGGATGAACGCCGCCGGGCTGACGCCGGCCGATTTCCTGTGGGCGACGCACCCGAACCCGCAGTTCCTGCGCTACGAGCTGCACCGGGTCTGGGTGGTGGAGGCGAAGCTGAAGCCGAACTACCGCCACGCCCTGCCGGAGCGCACCTATTACCTGGACGAGGATACCTGGCAGATCGTCATGGCCGACCACTACAACGCCAAGGGCGATCTGGTCCGCTACGCGGAGGCGCACGGCGTCGCCTACCCGCAGGTGCCCGTCTTCGCTCCGGCGATGGAGATCACCTACGACCTGGAAGGCGACCGCTATGTGGTCAGCGGAATCGACAACGACCTGAAGCCCCCGGTCTTCGGCAAGCCCATGAAGCCCGAAGACTTCGGCCCGGAAAGCCTTGCAAAGAAGCGACGTCGCTGAAGCCGGTTTCTCAAAAAAATCGCCACAGAGCCGCTTCAGTGGCTGGCCGGAAATCTATCTCAATGCCGGACCGGGCCGGCGACCCATTGGCTGACGATGGTTTCCGCCTGGAAAGGCGTGCTGTTCGGGTTGTGGTAGCGGTAGACGGTCACCGCGGCTTCCAGGGCGTAGCGTTCCGGCTGGCCACAGCCGCACAGGCCCGCGTAGCAGCGCCGAACCGCGTCGCGGCAGCCCAGGCTTTCCGGCGGGGTGGGATCGAGCGTCATCCAGCGTGCGTCGTCCGTCATGCCGCCGTGCCCCCGTCGTCGCAATCCGTGTTGTCCTCCGCACCGGCGGCATCCAACGGAACCCCGTAGATTTCCAGACGGTGGCCGACGATCTGGTAGCCCAGTTCGCGGGCGATGCGTTCCTTCAGCGCCTCCAGCTCCGGACTGGCGAACTCGATGATGCGGCCGCTGCGGGTGTCGATCAGATGATGGTGATGGTCGGCCGTCGCCTCCTCATAGCGGGCGCGGCCGTCGCCCAGGTCCACCTTCTCGATCACCTGCGCGTCTTCCAGCAGGCGCATGGTGCGGTAGACCGTGGCGATGGAGATGCGAGGATCGATGATCACCGCCCGGCGATGCACCTCCTCCACGTCGGGATGGTCGTCCGACTCGGACAGAACCTGCGAGATGACCCGGCGCTGACCGGTCATCTTCAACCCTTTTTCCAGGCACAAGGCCTCAAGCCGCGACGTCATCCCACCCATCACTCAACGCCATGGATACCAGGAACCATCATACTGCAAACCATTCGCATTCACAGCAGGACGTTTTCGCGGCTAAAGGCCGCAGTTGGCCGAATGCGTGCGTTGACTTGACCATGCCGGATGCGTCCCAATTTTGCGCATACCGGGGGAGCGCCAGCCGCACCGCCCCTGGAGCAAGGCTGAACCAAGGGAGGGAAAGACCGATGAGACGTATCGCATTGGCCGTGGGCGCATTGGCCACTGGCGGGGCCCTTCTCGCCGCGGGCGCCGCCCTGGCCCCGGCATCGGCGCAGGCCCCCGGCCAGCCGCAGGCCCAGGCTGCGATGAGCGACCCGCAGGGCAAGTCGCTGGGCACCGTCACAATGACCCAGTTCCCGCAGGGGCTGCTGATCCATGGCGCGCTGGAAGGGCTGAAGCCCGGCTGGCACGCCATCCACGTCCACGAGAACGGCGCCTGCACCCCCACCTTCGCGGCGGCAGGCGGCCACTTCAACCCCGGCGGCGGCCAGCACGGCATCGACGCCGCCCCCACCCACGCCGGCGACCTGCCGAACTTCTGGGTGGACGAGACCGGCAAGGGCGGCTTCGAATACGTCACCCATTCCATGACGCTGGGCGACGGACAGGCCAGCCTGTTCAAGCCCGGCGGCACGTCCGTCGTCGTCCACGCCCAGCAGGACGACTACGCCAGCGAGCCCGCGGGCAACTCCGGCGACCGTGTGGCCTGCGGCGTCATCAGCAAGAGCTGATCCGCGGACACATAAATCCGAGGCCCCATTGATCCGGGGCCTCACGTCACGCCGCCCCCTTCCCGCGAAGGGGGCGGGCGCGACATTTCCTGTCCGCACGGCCCCAAACGGCCTTGTTTGCTTGCCAAAGGCGGCCCCACCGCCTATGTGTGGTCGGTCGATTTTGCTTTGGGGCTGCCGGCTCCTTCGTTGTGTCCCGGTATCGGCGCCTTTCCCGCGCCTTCCCACGGTGAATTGATGGCTCCGCGCACGCCCGCGGCGGAGCGCCCGAGCCCCGCCGCAGCCCCTTGGGATGCGGCCTCTTTTCACGTGACCAGGACCCAATCCCTTATGACCGAATTCAGTGGCCTCGGCCTGATCGAGCCCCTTCTGCGCGCCGTCGCGGAGGAAGGCTACCAGACCGCCACGCCGATCCAGGCCGGCGCCATCCCCGTTCTGCTGGAGGGCCGCGACGTGCTCGGCCTCGCCCAGACCGGCACCGGCAAGACCGCCGCCTTCACCCTGCCGATCCTTCAGCGCCTGTTCCAGAACAAGCGCCGCGTGCAGGCCAAGGCCCCACGCTCGCTGATCCTGACCCCGACGCGCGAACTGGCGCTGCAGATCGGCGAAAGCTTCCGGACCTACGGCCGCCACCTGCCGATCCGCCGCACCGTGATCCACGGCGGCGTGGGGCAGAGCCCGCAGGTCGCGGCGCTGGCCCGCGGCACCGACGTGCTGGTGGCCACCCCCGGCCGCCTGCTGGACCTGATGGCGCAGAAGCAGTGCGTGCTCGACAACGTCGAGATCTTCGTGCTGGACGAGGCCGACCGCATGCTCGACATGGGCTTCATCCGCGACGTGCGGAAGGTGGTCGCCGTCCTGCCGAAGCAACGCCAGACGCTGCTGTTCTCCGCCACCATGCCGGACGGCGTCGTCGACCTTGCCCACAGCATCCTGACGGACGCCGAGCGGATCGAGGTGGCGCCCCAGTCCACCACGGTGGAGCGCATCGCCCAGCGCGTGCTGTTCGTGGAGCGCGCGGACAAGCGCCGGCTGCTGGCCGATCTGCTCCAGGACGGCGCCATGGAGCGGACCATCGTCTTCGCCCGCACCAAGCACGGCGCCGACCGCATCGCCGACCACCTGAAGAAGGCCGGCGTCCCGGCCGACGCCATTCACGGCGACAAGTCGCAGTCGGCCCGCGTCCGCGCGCTGGAATCCTTCCGCGGCGGCGAACTGAAGGCGCTGGTGGCGACGGACATCGCGGCGCGCGGCATCGACATCGACGGCATCACGCACGTCATCAACTTCGACCTGCCGAACGAGCCGGAAAGCTACGTCCACCGCATCGGCCGCACGGCCCGCGCCGGCACCGACGGCAGCGCCGTGTCCTTCTGCGACGCCGAGGAGGTGGCCTACCTGAAGGCCATCGAGAAGACGATCCGCCAGCCGGTTCCGGCCGACCACGACCACCCCTACCACGCCGCCGTGGTGGCCGCCCTGCACGCCTCCACCGCCAAGCTGCCCCGCAAGGCGCCAAAGCCGCAGCCGCAGGGCCGCCCGCAGGGAAACCGGAATCAGCAGGGCGGCAAACCCCAGGCTGCGGCTCCGCAAGGCCCCAAGGTCCAGGGTCCGAAGCCCCAGGGTCCGAAGCATCAGGGTGTGGCCGGCGGCGACCAGCCGTTGAAGGCCAAGGCATCCGCCAACCAGCAGAACCGCCACAACCGCCGCCCCGCCCCGCACGGCGGCGCGTCGGGCGGAAACAAGCGGTCCGCGGCGTAAGGGTTCATTGCCCCACCCTGAAGCGTTCGGCAGATCGCTTCAGGGTGGCAGATCGCTTCAGGGTGAATGTCCAGTTTCCGAACAGCCCTCTCACGCCACCTTCCGCTGCTCCGGGAACAGCCCCAACAGCCCCTCGCGGGTCGCGGGGCAGACGCCGCGCTCGGTCACCAGACCGGTCACCAGACGCGCCGGGGTCACGTCGAAGCCATAGTTGGCCGCCGGGCTGCCGGTCGGGGTGACGCGGATCGTCTCGATCCGGCCCTCGGCGGTGATGCCCGTCAGTTCGGTCACCTCGCGGGGGTCACGCTCCTCGATGGGGATTTCCTTCACGCCGTCGGACATGCCCCAGTCGATGGTCGGCGACGGCAGGGCGACGTAGAAGGGCACGCCGTTGTCGTGGGCGGCCAGCGCCTTCAGATAGGTGCCGATCTTGTTGCAGACGTCGCCGGTCGCGGTGGTGCGGTCGGTGCCGACGATGCACAGGTCCACCATGCCGTGCTGCATCAGGTGGCCGCCGACATTGTCCACGACGACCGTGTGCGGCACGCCGTGGTGGTTCAGTTCCCACGCGGTGAGGCTGGCGCCCTGGTTGCGCGGCCGCGTCTCATCCACCCAGACATGCAGGTTGATGCCTTCCTCGAAGGCCACGTAGATCGGGGCGAGCGCCGTCCCCCAGTCCACGGTGGCGAGCCAGCCGGCGTTGCAGTGGGTCAGCACGTTGACCGGCTCGCCGGGCGCCTTTCCCATTTCGATTTTCCGCTGCGCCGCCTGCCGGATCAGGGCGGCGCCGTGCTCGCCGATGGCGCGGTTGATGGCGACGTCCTCGTCGGCGATGCCGGCGGCCTCCGCGTAGGCGGCGGCGGCGCGCTCCGACGGCGGAAGCGCGGCGAGGTGCCGGCGCATGCGCTCCAGCGCCCAGCGCAGGTTCACCGCGGTCGGGCGCGTGGACAGCAGCAGCGACGCCGCCCGTTCCAGCGCGGCGTCGGACGCGTCGACGCGCAGCGCCAGCGCCAGACCATAGGCGGCGGTGGCGCCGATCAGCGGGGCGCCGCGCACCAGCATGGCGCGGATGGCGTGCGCGGCCTCCTCCAGCGTGGTCAGGCGGGCCACGGCGAAATCGTGCGGCGCCTTGGTCTGGTCGATGATTTCGACCGACCAGCCGTCCTCCGCCACCCAGATGGTCCGGTAGGCAACGCCGTCGATCTTCATAGGCTCATCCCCCTTGCGCGAAATGCGGTTTCCACCCGGCCACAATAGGAGGCGGTGGCGTCCGGTTCAACGGGCGTACCCACGGAACCTAGCCTCGCGCAAAAGTGTTGGCTTCGCCGGACCGTTCCCAACTGTGCCGGCCCCATGCCCTTGCGCGCGCTGCGATCCCACCCCTCCCCCCTGTACCGGCTGCCGGGCACGGCGCTGGTGCTGATAGCCTGCGCCATCGCGATGCTGCTGACGATCGGCCTGTCGGCCATGTTCGCTTGGCGCGACCGCGAGGCGACCATCCGGCACGCCCGCGACATCGCCGGCAACGTCAGCCTTCTGGTGGCCGAGCACGCCGCCCGTCTGGTTGAGACCAGCGACCTCGTCCTGGAGCGCGCCGTGGAGATGGCCGGCCCACCCGGCACCCCCCTTCCCGACAGTCACGCGGCCTGGGAGCGATTCAAGGCGTTGGGCAGCAGCACGCCCTATGTCGTGTCGATCTGGATTCTGAACGCCGAAGGCAAGGCGGTGCTGACCACCCGCGAATTCCCGGCCCCGGACCTGAGCGCTGCCGACCGCGAGCATTTCCAGGCGCCCAGGGACGGCAATGGTCAGTTGTTCATCACCGCGCTGGACAACAACCGCTACACCGGCGATCCGCTGATCCTGCTGTCGCGCCCGTTGGAGGCCGCCCCCGGCCAGTTCCGGGGGGTTGCGGTGGTGTCGGTGTCGCCGCGTTACATCAGCGACATCTACAAGTCCTTCGACCTGGACTACGCGCGTTCCATCACGCTGCGCAAGGCTGACGGCACCGTCCTGCTGAGCGAGTCCGAAGGGAAGGACGCGCCAAGCGGCCCGCAGATCACCGTGGAACGCCCCGTGGACGGGACGAGCCTCACCGCCGAGGTTTCGGTCCCAATGGCCAGCGTCGTCGCGCACTGGCGGGAACGGCTGTGGGCCTATGGATCCTACGGGCTGGCCGCGCTGTTGGCCGTGGTCGTGATCGGCGGGCTGGCCATCAAACGGACCCGCCGCGAGCGCGAGGCCGAGGACGCGCTCCAGCACGCCTACGACACGCTGGAAGAGCGGGTGCACCAGCGCACCGGGGAACTGGAGCGGACCAACGCCCAGTTGGAAGCGGCGTTGACGGACAAGGAGGTGCTGCTGAAGGAGGTGCAGCATCGGGTGAAGAACAACCTCCAGGTCATTTGCAGCCTGCTGCGCCTGCAAGCCGCCCGCATCGAGGAACCGGCCCGCCGCGCCTTCGACGAGAGCCTGCGCCGCATCCAGTGCATGAGCCTGATGCAGGAGCTTCTGTACCGTTCCGACCAGCCGGCGCGCATCGACTTCGCGGACTATCTGCGCCAGCTCTGCGACGGGCTGGTCCGTTCCGCCAACCCGACGGGCGCGCGGCTGACCGTGGTGGCGGAGCCCTGGACGGTGGACGTGGATCAGGCGACGCCGCTTGCCCTCATCGCCAGTGAACTGGTGTCGAACGCGCTGGTGCACGCCTTTCCCGCCGGCCATCCGGGCACGGTGACGGTGGAGTTGCTGCCGGACGCCGACGGCATGCGGCTGACCGTCCGGGACGACGGCATCGGCCTGCCGCCCGGCCTGCCCAGCGCACAGCGGCGCAACGGCGGCCTTGGGCTGGTGCTGGTTCAGGCGCTGGCCCAGCAGGCCAGTGCCACCCTGCGTGTGGAACGCGGCCCCGGCACGACCTTCATCCTGGACATCGCCGCCTACGGCGCGCGCCGCTCCAAGGCGGCGTGACGCCGTTCACGGCATTGAGTCAGGGCTTCGGGTCAGGGCTTCGGGGATTCCAGCCGCAAATAGACCATCGCGGCGGTCAGCGCGTTGGCGTAGGCATCGTCACCGGCGCGCGCCGGCAGGTCGAGATCCCGGACGATGCTGTCCAGCCGCAGGTCCACCGCGTTCTTGCCGGGGATCTTGGCCTTGCGGGCGTAGTAGAGGCTGGACACCTCGATGGTCTCGTTCGGCAGCGGGATGCCGATCATCGGCTGCACGAGGCGGTCGAGCATCGCCACGGTGAAGTCCAGGTAATAGCCGACCAGCGGCCGGTTGCCGATGAAGTGCAGTAGGCGCGCCAGCGCCGGTTCCGCCGGTTCGGTCGGCCAGAAGGACAGGACGAGGTGCTGGCTGGCCAGGATGCGCGGCCCCCGGATGCGCACCGCGGCGACGGCGCGCAGGTCGGCCGTGGCCTGGTCGTAGGAGGTGGCCTCGCAATGGATGGCCACCCGCTCGCCGCTGTCCTCGTCCGACAGTAGGAAGGCGTAGTCGGGATCGGTCAGCGTCTGCCCTTTCGTGCGGGCCGTGAAGTCGATCGGCATGCCCTCCGCCCCCTTGTTTTTCGGGTGTTCTTTGTCAGTGGTTCAGGTGGAAGTGATAGGCGATGAATTCCTTGAATTTCTTCACCAGGGACAGGCAGTCCTTGAACTGGTCGCGGTCCAGCTTGCCCATATCCTCCATCCGCACGAGGTTGTCGGTTTGCGTGCCGACGGCGGAGCTGTCCACATGCGCCTTCAGCCGCAGGGTGGACAGGAAGGTGAAGGCGTCCGACAGTTCCCCGGCCAAGGCGCGGTCGATCACGCCCTTGTCGGCCAGCGCCCAAATGCGCTCGGCCGTGTTCGTTTCGGCCATGTGCTTTTCCAGGGCGAGCGCCCGGATACCGTGCACAAGGGGGAAGATGCCGGCCTTCTTGATGTCCACAGCCTCGTTGCGCCGCCGCTCGAACAGGCCGCCGAACAGCCCCGACGGCGTGTCGAAGGCCAGCGCGGGGCGGGCGAAGGCAGTGAAGAACATCTGGTTGTCCTGAAGGTGGCCGAGCAGATAGCCCTTCGCCTCCTCCAGCAGGGCCGGGTCGCCGGCCACCGCCGCCGCGTCGTAGAAGATGGCGAGGTTCATGGACGCCGTTTCGTCCGGCCGGTGGATCCAATGGAAGATCGCGTCCTTGTACTCGCTGAGCGGGCGCGTCCATTCCGGGTTGGACACCATGATGTTGCCGGGGCACGGCGGATAGCCGAACTCCACCAGCTTCGCCGTGAAGGCCGCCGTTACCGCGTTCAGCGACGGGCAGGTGAAACCGTCGCGCAGGATCAGGCCGTTGTCCTGGTCGGTCTTCAGCAACTGCTCCCCGCGGCCCTCGCTGCCCATGACGATCAGGCAGGAGTTCGCCAGCAGGTCCGGCGGAGCCAGCAGTTCGAACAGCTTGCGGAAGATCTTCCGGTTCAGTTCGGTGACGAGGTCGGCGATGAAGGGCACCTTCACGCCGGTGCCGTGCAGGGTGCGGATCAGCCCGATGATGTCGTGGCTGGCCTGGCGCAGGTCGTCGGGCGACGTCGCACGGTCCACCTGGAGCGCAATGACCTGAGAGTGGTTGGACAGCAGGGCCAGCAGGTCCGTCTGCTCCAGGATGCCGGCGACCTCCCCCCGCTCCGTGATGACCAGACGGCGCACCGAATGCTTGGCCATCAGGATCAGGGCGTTGAACAGCAGGTCGTCGCGGTCGAGCGTCAGCAGATCGTACCGGGCGTGCGGGCCGACCGGCGTGTCCACCGCACGGCCTTCCAGCACGACGAGGTCGCGCAGATCCGTGCCGGTCAGGATGCCGACCCGGTCCCCTTCGCCGGCGCCGCCCGCCTTCGCATCGCCGTCGCGGACGAGAACGCTGCTCGCCTGATTCAGCTTCATGGCCAGCGCGGCGTCGCGCAAGCTGGCGGTCGCCGCCACGAAGACCGGCTGGTGCAGATAGGCCTGCCGGATGCGCGCCATGGTGAGCGCCGCCATTTCGCGGTTGGAGCGCTCGTCGGCGAGCGCGCGGAGCTTCTCCCCGAAATCCTTGTAGATGCAGTCGGCGAAGGCGGCGTTGTCGCGCGCCAGTTCGACCAGCGCCCGGCGCGGCACCAGATGGCAGATGGTGTCCTCCGCCGCGACGAAGCCGCGCGCCTGCCCTTCGCCGAACATCGCCTGAAGGTCGAAGCTGTCGTGCGGACCGTGGACCGCCACGACCTCGCCCCCCTTGCGCTCCTGGACCAGCCCTTGGAGCACGACGAACAGGCAGTCCGCCCGCTCTCCCGGCTTCAGGATCACGCCATCCCTGGCGTACAACCCAAGGTCGAGGGAAGCCGCAAGACGCTTCCGTTCGTCCGGAGCCAGACGGTCGAAGGGTGGAACGGAGAAATCGAAAGCGTCGGACAAGATCCGCTCCGCTGAGCAAAAGGGCATAGAAAAAGGCGCCCCAAGACCATGTCTTGAGGCGCCTGGAAGATTACACCAGCCCCGCTAGGTGCGGAAGACGGGTGCGACCATATGCATTAGTGGGCGGAGGCACCTTCCGCGCCCAGACCGGTCTGCGACCGGATGTACTGGGCCTTGTAAGCCTCGCGCTCGTCCTGCGCAGCCTTGCTGTTGTCGGTGATCGAGAAGAACCAGATCGCCAG
This sequence comes from Pseudomonadota bacterium, assembly GCA_023413605.1. Lineage (GTDB taxonomy): Bacteria > Pseudomonadota > Alphaproteobacteria > Azospirillales > Azospirillaceae > Azospirillum. Next base: position 1,005 of record JAEZPL010000472.1, on the reverse strand, counting down.
GAACGACAGCGGGATGGTGAAGGCGCCCGGGTTGTCGTACGGGAAGATCGCGGCCGGGTTGCCCAGCACCGACTTCCACACGGTCGGGCCCAGGATCAGCAGCGTCACCGAGGAGATCAGGCCGATCCAGCCGCCGAGCACCGCGCCGCGGGTGGTCATCTTGCTCCAGAACATCGACATCAGCAGAACCGGGAAGTTCGCCGAAGCCGCGATCACGAAGGCGAGGCCGACCATGAAGGCCACGTTCTGGTTTTCGAAGGCGATGCCGAGGAAGATCGAGACGATGCCGATGACCACCGTGGTGATTTTCGACACGCGGATCTCGTCATGCTCCGAGGCGCGGCCCTTGGCGATGACCGAAGCGTACAGGTCGTGCGACACGGCCGAGGCGCCGGCCAGCGTCAGACCCGCGACCACCGCGAGGATGGTGGCGAAGGCCACCGCCGAGATGAAGCCGAAGAACAGGTCGCCGCCCACCGCGTGCGCGGTGTGGATGGCCGCCATGTTGGAGCCGCCGATGATCATCGACGGGTTGGGCTTGCCGCCGGCCGCCGCCAGCTTGGCCGCGTCGAGGAACGGATAGGCGCCGTTGGCGTCCGGAGCCAGCAGCAGCACGATGGCGCCGAAGCCGATGATGAAGGTCAGAATGTAGAAGTAGCCGATGAAGCCGGTCGCGTAGAACACCGACTTGCGGGCTTCCCGGGCGTCCGACACCGTGAAGAAGCGCATCAGGATGTGCGGCAGGCCGGCGGTGCCGAACATCAGCGCCATGCCCAGCGAGATCGCCGAGATCGGGTCGGAGATGAGGGCGCCCGGAGCCATGATGGCCGTGCCCTTCGGGTGGAGCTGCGTGGCCGTGGCGAACATCGATTCCGGGTTGAACCCGAACTTGGCGAGCACCGCGAAGGCCATGAAGGAGGCACCCGACAGCAGCAGCACGGCCTTGATGATCTGCACCCAGGTGGTGGCGAGCATGCCGCCGAAGGTCACGTAGGCGATCATGAG
>JAEZPL010000381.1 GCA_023413605.1 Pseudomonadota bacterium | reverse complement strand
GAGCTGGCCTGGGTCCTCAACTGCATCACCGGTTTCGGCGAGGCCAGCCGCATGACGCAGTTCAAGGACAAGTCGGCCAGGCAGGGCAGCGATCATGCCAGCGTCGGGCTGTTCACCTACCCGGTGCTGATGGCCGCCGACATCCTGCTGTACAAGGCCACCCACGTTCCGGTGGGCGAGGACCAGAAGCAGCACCTGGAACTGGCCCGCGACATCGCCGGCGCCTTCAACCGCCGCTATGAGACCGAGTTCTTCCCGCTGCCGGAGCCGCAGATCCTGGGCGAGGCGACGCGCGTCATGTCGCTGCGTGACGGCACCAAGAAGATGAGCAAATCGGACGAGTCCGAATATTCGCGCATCAACATGACCGACGACGCGGACACCATCGCGACGAAGATCCGCAAGGCCAAGACCGATCCGGAGCCGCTGCCGGACAACGTCGCCGACCTGGAGAAGCGTCCGGAGGCCGACAATCTCGTCACCATCTACTCCGCCCTGTCCAGCCAGACGCGCGAGCAGACGGTGCAGCAGTTCGCCGGCGCCCAGTTCTCGGGCTTCAAGTCGGCGCTGGTCGACGTGGCGGTCGCCAAGCTGGCCCCGATGACCACGCGCATGAAGGAACTGCTGGGCGACAAGGCCGAGATCGACCGCCTGCTCCGCAAGGGGGGCGAGCGCGCCCAGGCCATCGCCGAGAAGAACCTGAACGATGTGAAGGACATCATCGGCCTTCTCCGACCCTGACCGAAGGCGAAGGCCCGTGACGGCTCCCATCCTCCTCACCGGGTTCCAGCCCTTCGGCGAGCACGCCGTCAACCCGACGGCGCTGCTGATGGAGCGGCTGGCCGGGGCACCGGGGGTCGTCGCGGCGGTCCTGCCCGTCGCATACGACGTCTGCGGCGAGATGTTCGCCACGCTGGTGGCGGAGCACCGGCCGATGGCCGCCCTGTGCTTCGGGCTGGCGGCCAGCTCCGACTACATCAAGGTCGAACGCCTTGCCTGGAACCGGGACGAGAGCGAGCAGGCCGACAACGCCGGGGAGGTGCGCACCGACGCCCCCATCGTGGCGGACGGTCCGACGGCCTACGGCTCCGCCCTGCCGATCCCGACGCTGATGCGGGAACTGGCCATCGCGGGCCTGCCGGTGACCTTCAGCGACTTCGCGGGCGGCTTCGTCTGCAACCACCTGTTCTATCGGGCGCGGCACCTGATCGAGACGCAGGGCCTCGACCTGCCCATGGGTTTCGTCCATCTGCCGCCCCTGCCGGAGCAGGTCGCGGGAGAACCCGGCCGCATCGGCCTGCCCCTCGACCGCCAGGAACTGGCCGTGCGCACGCTGGTGGGATTTCTGCGCCAGGGGCTGGGAGACGTGGCGTAAGGATGGCAGGGCCGTAATTCTTCACGGAGTCACGGATAGAGCGCGGATTTCCACGGATTGACGAGAAACGTCCGCAACGTCGGTCATTCGAGACGCCGACGCGCAACAAGAGAATATAAATCCCCAAAATCCGTGAAAAATCCGCGGAATTCGTGAAAACCAAGTGCTTTCCCACACAAGGGATCAGCTCTTCCCCCCGTGGGCCCAGTACCCGCGCACGATCAGGTCCGCCACCGCGTCCAGGTCGTTGAAGCGGTCGGTGTTGATGACCAGGTCGTATTGCAGCGGGTCTCTGTTGTTCACCTTGAAGGTTTCCTTGAAGAACCTGACGCGTGCCGCGTTGACCTTCTGCACCTCGGCCAGCTTTTCCGCGATCCGGCTCTGGTCGCCGCCGGCCAGACGGCGGGCGCACACCTCATCGGAGCCGACGAGGCGGATCCGGAAGCGCAACGACCCGCGCAGCAGCAGGTGCGCGCCGCGCCCGACGATGACGCCGCCGCGGAAGGCGATGCCATTGACCACGCGGGTCAGCAGCTGCTGGTACTCGGTCAGCGGGTCGTGCAGGCCCATCAGGCTGGCGTAGAGGAACATGCCCGCGCGTTCGGGCAGCTTCTCGTCCAGCTGTCGCATCAGCGCGGGATCGGACGTCGCCGTCGCCATCACCGCGTCGAGGATTTCCTTGTCGAAGCAGGGCACGCCCAACGCCGCGGCCACCTTCGGCGCGATCACGTCGTCGCCGGCGCCGTGGTCGCGCGCGATGGTGATGACGGGGGGAGGTTTCTCCACGGCGCCGGAATGGGGCCGGTGCGGGTGCAGCTGGTCGGTCTGGATGTAGGTGAGGAGGGCCTGGAATTCGTCGCGGGACATGGCTTCCCTCCGGCTCCGGTGTTGCGACGCCTTCCAGTGTCCGGGCCGCTCCGCAGCCGGTCAAGTGCGCCCAAGGGGGAGAGGCGAGGCGCCGCACCCCCTTCCGGATCCGGAATTTACAGCAGTCCCACCGCGATAACGGCCAGCAGGGCGACGATGAGCCAGAGCGCCACCCGTTCGGGGAGGCGCCGTTCCATCCAGCGGTCGGTCATGTAGCGCACCGTCTGCGGGTGCAGGCGCAAGCCGGCCTCCGCGATCTGGGTGGAGGCGCGTTCGACCTCGCGCACCAGATGGGGCAGGCGGCGCACCGTGGTGACGGTGGCCTCCAGGTCGTCGAGAAGCTGCGCCTCCGGCCCGCGGTTCTCGCGCATCCAATCCTCGATCAGCGGGCGCGCCAGCTCCCACATGTTGATCCTGGGGTTCAGGATGCGGCCCACGCCTTCCGCCGTCAGCATGCTCTTCTGCAGCAGCAGGAGCTGCGGCTGCGTCTCCATCTCGAACTGCTCGGTCACGGCGAACAGCTGGGCCAGCAGCCGGCCGACGGAGATCTCGCTCAGCGGCTTGTTCTGCAACGGCTCGCCGATGGCGCGGCAGGCCTGGGTGAAGACCTCGATGGACTGATGGCGCGGCACGTAGCCGGCCTCGAAATGCACCAGCGCCACCCGGCGGTAATCGCCGGTGAGGAAGCCGATGAGCATGTCGGCCAGATAGGTGCGCGTCGCCCGGTCCAGGCGGCCCATGATGCCGAAATCGACCGCGGCGATGTTGCCGTTCTCGTCGACGAACAGGTTTCCGGGGTGCAGGTCGGCGTGGAAGAAGCCGTCGCGAAACACCTGATTGAAGAAGCTGGCCGAAGCCTTGGCCAGGATCTCGTCCCGGTTGAAGCCCATCGCGTCGATGCGCTCCGCCTCGTCGACCTTCAGGCCGCGGATGCGCTCCAGCGTCAGGACGCGGCGCGCCGTTCGGTCCCAATCGACGGCCGGCACGTTGAAGGTGGGGTCGTCGCGGAAGTTGGCGGCCAGCTCCGACGCCGCGGCGGCCTCCATCCGCAGCTCCATCTCCAGGCGGGAGGTGCGGGCGAATGTGTCCACCACCTCGCGCGGGCGCAGGCGCTTCAGCTTGGGCATGACCACGACGGCCAGCTCGGCCAGCCAGTAGAACAGGTCGATGTCCCGCTCGAAGGCGGCCTCGATGCCGGGGCGCAGCACCTTGACGGCCACCTCGCGTCCGTCGGCGGTGACGGCGAAATGCACCTGCGCGATGGAGGCGGCGGCGACCGGCACCTCATCGAAGCTGATGAACAGCTCCTCGATGGGGGCGCCCAGTTCCTCCTCGACGATGGCGCGGGCCTGGGTGCCGGGGAAGGGCGGCAGCTTGTCCTGCAACTCCGCCAGATCCAGCGCCATCCGCTCGCCGACGAGGTCGGAGCGCGTGGACAGCAGCTGGCCCAGCTTGATGTAGGTCGGTCCCAGCTCCGCCAGCGCGCGGGCGAGGCGCTGGCCGACGCGGCCCGGCTCCTTCTGGTTGCCGACCCAGCGCCAGAACATGGCGAAGCCGGGCGCCACCTGGGGTAGCGTTTCCGGCAACGCGTTGTAGCGCGCGATCGTGCGGCCGATGCCGAACAGGCGGACGAGGTTTCGGGCGGTACGGAACAGCACCGGTCAGATCCGCCAGCCGGAATGGATGGCGGCGATGCCGCCCGTCAGGTTGCGCACGCGCACGGAGGCGAAGCCCGCGGCCTCGATCCGCTTCACCAGTGCCTGCTGCTCGGGGAACCGGCGGATGCTTTCCACCAGATACCGATAGCTGTCCTCGTCGCCGGCCACCATGCGGCCCAGCTTCGGCAGGACGTTGAAGGAATAGACGTCGTAAATCTCGCGCAAGACCGGCAGGACCACGTGGCTGAACTCCAGGCAGAAGAACTTCCCGCCGGGCTTCAACACGCGATGGGCCTCGGAAAGCGCGGCGTCGATGCGCGTGACGTTACGAAGGCCGAAGGCGATGGTGTAGGCGTCCACCGACCGCGAGGCGATGGGCAGCTTTTCCGCGTCGCCGACCGTCCAGTTCACCCCCGACAGAATGCCCCGGTCGAAGGAGCGGTCGCGCCCGACGCGCACCATCGACTCGGTGATGTCGCAGACCACCGCCCGGCCGCCGCCCCGCTGCAGGAAGCGGAAGGCGATGTCGCCCGTGCCGCCGGCCACGTCCAGCAGGGTCATGTCGGCCTTGGGGGCCACCATCTCCATCAGCGTGTCCTTCCACAGCCGATGGATGCCGCCCGACATCAGGTCGTTCATCAGGTCGTAGCGGCTGGCCACGCTGTCGAAGACGGCGCGGACGAGGCCGGACTTGGCGTCCGGATCCACGGGCCGGTATCCGAACCAGTTCCCCTCGGGGCCGGCGGCGGCGCCGGAGGAGCTTGCGGACGGGCGTTTCGGGGCGGGAGGGGCGTGCGGATCGGTCATGGCGCGCAACATAGCGCGCAGCCTGGGCTCGCGCCAGCCGGGGCGTGACCGCAAACGGCTGACGGGCGCCGGATTTCTCGCCGGTCTGCGGCAGACGGTCGCATTCCGGCCCGGATGACGGCCCCCTTGCGTCAACACCATTGCGTCAATACCTTTGGCGTTGCGTCAACACGCCGTTTCCCCCAACGCCGCGATTCCATGCCTGAGCTTCCCGAAGTCGAAACCGTCTGCCGCGGCCTTGCGCCGCATCTGGAAGGGCGGGTCCTGGTGCAGGTGCTGCAACGCCGGCCGAACCTGCGCTTCCCCTTTCCGCCGCAGTTCTGCGAGCGCCTGACCGGCCGCCGTGTCGAGTCGGTGCGCCGCCGCGCCAAGTACATCCTGGTCCATCTGGACGACGGCACGGTGCTGATCGCACATCTCGGCATGTCCGGCCGCATGATCATCACGCCGGAACGGCCGGCCGAATACGGCGCGCACGACCATGTGGTGCTGGAAACCGACGCCGGCACGGTGGTCACCTTCAACGACGCGCGCCGGTTCGGGCTGATGGACCTGACCATGGCGGAATTGCTGTCCGAACACCCGCTGCTGCGCACGCTGGGGCCGGAGCCGCTGGGCAACGAGTTCTCCGGCCCGGTGCTGGCCGAACGGCTGGCCGGCAGGATGACCAGCATCAAGGCCGCGCTGCTCGACCAGACGGTGGTCGCCGGGCTCGGCAACATCTACGTGTCGGAAGCGCTGTTCCTCTCCCGCCTCAGCCCGAAGCGCATCGCCGCGACCGTCACCGGCGCCAAGGCGGAGCGACTCGCCGCCGCCATCCGCGAGGTGCTGGGCCGCGCCATCGCGGCCGGCGGATCGTCCCTGCGCGACTACCGGCAGGCGTCGGGGGAGCTGGGCTACTTCCAGCACCAGTTCTCCGTCTACGACCGGGAGGGGCAACCCTGCCCCGGATGCACCTGTGACGTGGGGAAAACGGGCGGAATCCGCCGCATCGTGCAGGCTGGACGCTCGACTTTCTATTGTCCCCAGCGGCAGCGCTGATATACGTGGAGTCCATGACGGCTCCATCGGCCACCGCCAGGGCGGCGCTCGCCGCCCTTCTCCTTGCCGGCCCCGCCATCGCGGGCCTGGCCGGGTATCCGCTGCCCGCAGGGGCAACCGAATCCTCCCGCTTCGTCACGGGGCTGGGCGACGTGCCGGTGATGCCGGGCCTCACCCCCGCCGAGGAGGAGCCGCTGGTCTTCGACAAGCCGGACGGACGCATCGCGCAGACCGTGATGAGGGGTTCGGTCGACCGCAAGGCGATCCTGTCCTTCTACAACCAGACGATGCCGCAGCTCGGCTGGAAGCGTGGGCCGGACGGCAGCGGACCGAACGGCAAGGGCGCCGCCACCCGCTTCACGCGGGAGGGGGAGGAACTGCGGCTGGAATTCGTCGACACCGGCCGGACCACAGCAAAGGCGGGCGTCACCACCGTGCGATTCTCGCTGCTGCCGCAGTGATGACGGACGCCGAGGCACACAGCACCGTCCAAACACGACACCGCCGAACCAAAACGCCTCCATCAGAGGGGCAACCATCGGGAGCTGACTGCACCATGCCGTACGAAACCATTCTCGTCGAAACCCGCGGTCCGGTCGGGCTGATCACGCTGAACCGGCCGAAGGCGCTGAACGCCCTGTCGGACCAGCTGGTGACCGAACTGGGCCAGGCG
>JAEZPL010000361.1 GCA_023413605.1 Pseudomonadota bacterium | reverse complement strand
TCGACGATGCGGGCGATGAAGGGCACGGCGGCGACCGTCAGCGGCACGATGGCCGCGGTGGTGCCGATGGACGTGCCGGCGACCAGCCGCGTGAAGGGGATGATCGCCACCACCAGGATGATGAAGGGGGTGGAGCGCGTCATGTTCACGATGGCGCCGACGACGCGGTTGAACGTCAGGTTCTGCAACAGCTCGCCGCGGCCGGTGACGGCCAGCAGCACGCCGATGGGCAGGCCCAGAGCCGTGCCCAGGATGCCCGACACCGCCACCATCTGCAGCGTGTCGAGCAGCGCCTTAAACAGCAGCGCGTAGATTTCCGGGGACAGCATAACCAAGCACCTCGACGCCGAGCTTGTTGACTTTCAGGAGGCTGATCGCCGCCTCGATGGATTGCGGGTTGCCGATGGCCTCCACCACCAGAGTGCCGAAGGGCGCGCCCTGGATCTCGTCGATCTGGCCGTGCCAGATGTTCAGGTCCAGGTTCATCTTGCGGCTGATTGCGCTGATGACGGGGGAGGTCGCGCGCTCGCCCGTGAAGGTGATGCGCAGCACCATGTTCGACCCCGGAACCTCCGTCGCCGACAGCCGCTCACGCAGCGCGTCGGGGATGCCGCGGTTGATGACCGGGTCGACGAAGGTGTGGGTGGTCTCGTGCTTCGGGTGGGCGAAGACGTCGAAGACCGGACCCTGCTCGATGATCCGGCCGTTCTCCATCACCGCAACCTTGTGGCAGATCTCCTTGATGACGGCGATCTCGTGCGTGATCAGCACGATGGTCAGGCCCAGCCGCTTGTTGATGTCGGCCAGCAGATGCAGGATCTGGGTCGTCGTCTCCGGGTCGAGCGCGGAGGTCGCCTCGTCCGACAGCAGCACCTTCGGCTTGCTGGCCAGCGCGCGGGCGATGCCGACGCGCTGCTTCTGCCCGCCCGACAGCTCCGCCGGGTAGCGGTCGCGCTTGTCCCGCAGGCCGACGAGGTCCAGCAGGGGCTCCACCGCCTCCCGGATCTGGGCCTTCGGCGTGCCGGCCAGTTCCAGCGGCAGGGCCACGTTGTCGAACACCGTGCGCGACGACAGCAGGTTGAAGTGCTGGAAGATCATGCCGATGGAATGCCGCGCCTCGCGCAGCTCGCGCGGGGACAGCGAGGTGATGTCCACCCCGTCCACCAGCACGCGGCCGGAGGTCGGCTTTTCCAGCAGGTTCACCGTGCGCAGCAGTGTGGATTTGCCGGCGCCGGACCGGCCGATGATGCCGAAAATCTCGCCGCGTTCGACGGTGAGGTTGATGTCGGCCAGCGCCTGCACCGGTGCACCGGTGCCGCGGGCGGGGTATGTTTTCTGGAGTTGTTCGAAAGTGATCATACGGTCTGGGCCTCCCGACGTGCGCCCAGATCACGGGCCGCGTCGCGCAGGACGGTCTTTTGGATCTTTCCGGTCGATGTCTTCGGCAAGTCGCTGAAAACGACGGTTCGCGGCACTTTGTAGTGCGCAATGCGCTCGCGGCACCACTGAATAATATCGGACTCTGACGGGCGCTCCGCGCCGGGCTTTACCGTCACGAAGGCGCAGGGGCTTTCGCCCCATCTGTCGTCGGGCCGTGCGACGACTGCTGCCTCCAGTATGGAGGGGTGTTTGTACAGAACCTCTTCAACCTCCAGGGATGAGATGTTTTCTCCGCCGGAGATGATGATGTCCTTAAACCGGTCCTTCACCTCGATGTAGCCGTCGGGATGCAGCACGCCCAGGTCGCCGGTGCGGAACCAGCCCCCGGCCAGCGCTTCCCTCGTGGCGGAGGGATTCTTCAGGTAACCTTTCATCACCGTGTTGCCGCGCAGCACGATTTCCCCGATCGTCCGGGCGTCGGCGGGCACCGGTCGGCCGGTGTCGCGGTCGAAGACCGACGCGTCCTCCACCGCGATGTGGTTCACGCCCTGCCGCGCGACGTGCAGCGCCAACGCGTCGGGGCCGAGCGTCTCCCACCCGTCCTGCGGGGCGCAGACGGTGGCGGGGCCGTAGCATTCGGTCAGGCCGTACATGTGGACCACCTCGAAGCCCAGCGCCTTCATGCCGGACAGCACCGCGGACGGCGGCGCGGCACCGCCCGTTCCCACGACAACCGTGCGGTCGAAGCGGCGTTGCGCGTCCGCCGGGGCGTGGATCAGCATGTTCAGCACGATGGGCGCGCCGCAGAGGTGCGAGACGTTGTGCTCCGCGATGGCGTCGAAGATGGCCTTGGCTTCGACCCGGCGCAGGCAGACGTGCGTGCCGCCGGCCGCGGTGACCGCCCAAGTGTAGGTCCAGCCGTTGCAGTGGAACATGGGCAGCGTCCACAGATAGACGCTTTCCGGCCGGACGTTCAGGGTGAAGGCGTTGCCCAGCGCGTTCAGGTAGGCGCCGCGGTGGTGGTAGACGACGCCCTTCGGGTTGCCGGTGGTGCCGCTGGTGTAGTTCAGCGCCACCGCCTCCCACTCCTCCTCCGGCCCGCGCCAGGGGGCGGGGGCGGCCGTGCCGATGAAATCCTCATACTCGACGGCGCCCAGGGTCGGTGCGTCCGGGACCAGATCGTCGGCGATTTCCACCACCGTGATCGGGCGGGTCGTCTGGGCGAGAGCGGCCTTGGCGACGGGAATCAGTTCCCGGTCCACAACCAGAAGCCGGGTTTCGCTGTGGTCCAGGATGAAGGCGATGGCCGCCGCATCCAGCCGGGTGTTCAGCGCGTTCAGCACCGCGCCGGCCAGCGGCACGGCGTAATGCGCCTCCAGCAGCGCCGGAACGTTGGGCGCCAGCACCGCCACCGTGTTGCCGCGCGTCACCCCGGCCCCCAGCAGCGCCCCCGCGAAGCGCCGCACCCGGTCCCGGAACCGGGCGTAGGTGATGACCCGGCGCCCGTGGATGATGGCGGGCTTGTCCGGATACACCGCCGCCGCGCGTTTCAGGAAGCTGAGCGGGCTCAAAGGCACATGGTTCGCCGGTCCGGGGGCGAGGTCGCGGTCGAAGATCGAGGCGGTGCGGTGGAACGGGGCGGTCATTTCATGAGTCCTCACAAAGCACCCTCTCCCGCCCCCGGCGGGAGAGGGTTGAGAAGCGCAGCGGCGGTGATCACCAGGTCGGAATGATCGTCCCGTTGAAGCGGGTGTTGATGAAGTCGCGGACTTCCGCCGAGCGGTAGATCTCGATGAAGCGCTTGATCGTCGGGTCCTCGGCGCGGTCCTTGCGGACGGCCCAGACGAGGTTCCACTTCGACTGGTCATCTTCCAGCACCAGCGCCGTCTTCGGGCTCAGCCCGGCCAGCACCGCGTAGTTCAGCGTGATGACTGAGGCGTCCACGTCGTCCAGCGAGCGCGGAAGCTGCGCGGCGTCCAACTCCACGAACTTGATCTTATTCGGATTGGACGCGACGTCGGCGATGGTGGTGTTCAGGCCGGCCCCGTCCTTCAGCCCGATCAGCCCGGCCTTGGCCAGCAGGAACAGGGCGCGGGCGCCGTTGGTCGGGTCGTTGGGGATGGAGACGCTAGCGCCCTCCTTCAGATCCGCCAGTGTCTGGGCCTTCTTGGCGTAGACGCCCATCGGCACGACGATGCTCTTGGCGACCGGGACGATGTCGTAGCCGCGCTGCTTGATCTGGTTGTCCAGGAAGGGCTGGTGCTGGAAATTGTTGGCGTCGATGTCGCCGGCCTGAAGCGCCGCGTTCGGCATGTTCCAGTCCGTGAATTCGATCACCTTCGCGTCCAGCCCTTCCTTGGCGGCGATCTTGGCCGTGTATTCCAGGATTTCGCCGTAGGGGCCGGCCGACACGCCGAGCTTGAGGGAGGCGGCCCCGGCCCCGGCGGCGAAGGAGAACAGGCCGGCGGCGACGAGGGCGGAGGTCAGCAGGGCTTTCACGGAAGGCATCCTTTCTTGGAGCGGGTGGTATGGCGTGGTCGGACGAATGGGGTTTGTGAAATGGGGGGCGGTCAGTGGCGGCTCAGGCTCGCCCGGCGGGCGTTCCTCTGCTGGGCGACCTGCCGGGCGGCGCGCTCGGCCTGACCGATGTTGCGGAAGGTGCGGCGGTCCAGGTCCTTGAAGGCCCAGTCGGACACGAAGAAGGTGAAGCCGCCGCGTTCGGCGACGACGATACCGGCGGACCGGCCCTGGACTTCGAT
>JAEZPL010000332.1 GCA_023413605.1 Pseudomonadota bacterium | reverse complement strand
GCTGGAAACGGCGGCGGGTCTTGTTGTTGGCGTGGCTGACGTTGTTGCCAAACTGCGTGCCCTTACCGGTCACGGAGCACCGACGTGCCATCGGACTGATCCTTTATTTTAGCAAATGAAACCCGGTTCCGGGCAGCATTCCGCCCGAAGGAGGCGGCGTTATAGTCGAACAAGCGCGCGCCCGTCAAGGAAGGAAGAGACGGGCGCGCGCCCGATCGACGGTCCCCGGGCCGGCGGGGACCGCGATCACCGGAATCACTGAACCGCGGGCGCGGCGGCTTTCGGGGCGGCCTTTGGGGCGGCATCGAGCGCCTCGGCCTTCTTTTCCTCGGCCTTCGGGGCGTCCGCCTTCGGCGCGGGGGCGGGAGCCGCCTCGACCTTCGGGGGCTCGGCCTTCGGGGGTTCGGCCTTCACCGGCTCCGCTTTCGGCGCGGGCGATTCGGCCTTCGGGGCGGCGGCCTTGGCCGGAGCCTTGCGGGCCGCCGGGGCTTTCTTCGGCGCCGGAGCCGCCTCGGCCTTCACCTCGGCCTTCTTTTCCTCAACCTTGGGGGCTTCGGCTTTCGGAACAGGGACGGGCGCCGGGGCCGGAGCGGCCTTGGGCGCGGGCGATTCGGCCTTCGGGGCGGCCTTCGTCGCCGGAGCCGCCACGGGAACAGCGCTCAGCTCGGCGGCGATCCTGGAGGAGACGTCCAGGACGGTCTGCACCTGGTTGACGACGCGGGCCTGGGCGACGGTCGCCCATTCGCGCTGCACGGCGACGAGGTCCGCCGGGCTGCGCACCTTGGCGAATTCACCCGCGAGCTGGGTCGTCTCGCCGATACCGGCGGCCACGCCGTCCAGCAGGCGGCGGTAGCCGTCCTGCACCACACCGGCGACGCGCGTGGAGCGGGCGGCGTAGGACTCGGCGCTCACCTTGCCCAGCGGCGCCACGGCCAGCGAGTTGAAGCGTTCGAAAAGTTCCAGAAAATTGGCGGTCATGTCCAAAGTCTCCCGTTGACGACTCGACGCGGAGGCGGTGTCGGACAAGTCAACTCCGGCTCAGACCCCAGGAGACTGCGGGCAAACCCCTCGCCCAAGCGCCGTGAAGGCGCTCCTTTCCCGCCCATGCCAACTTAGGCACGGGAAAATCGCAGCGCAACAGAAAATGTTGCGGTGCAACATACCCGAATCGGCCTACTCCACCGGGCGCCCGAGGAACTTTTCGAGCAGGCCGCGTGCGGCGGCGGTGGGGGTGACGGCGCCGCCGGTCACACGGGCTTCCAGTTCCGCCAGATCGGCGCGCACCGCGGGATGCGCCTTGAAGGCGTCCACCAGAGTTTCGCGGATCTCGCTCCACAGCCAGGCGCGGGCCTGCTCGGCGCGGCGGGAGTCGCGCACGCCGCATGAAGTCATCACCGCCCGATGCTCGCCGATGGTGTCCCACACCGCGTCGATGCCGGCCTTGGCGATGGCGGAGCAGCTCAGCACCGGCACGCGCCAGTCGCCATGGCGCAGCAGGGTCAGCGCGTGGCGGTAGTCCGCGACGGTATGCCGCGCCGTGGCGGCCAGATCGCCGTCCGCCTTGTTGACGACCACGAGGTCGGCCAACTCCACGATTCCCTTCTTGATGCCCTGAAGCTCGTCGCCCCCGGCGGGCAGCAGCAGCAGCATGAACAGGTCCACCATGTCGGCCACCGCCGTCTCCGACTGGCCGACGCCCACCGTTTCCACCACGATCACGTCGAAGCCCGCCGCCTCGCAGATCAGCATGGCCTCGCGCGTGCGGCGGGCCACGCCGCCCAGCGTGGCGCCCGCGGGCGACGGGCGGATGAAGGCGTCGGCTTCCCGCGACAGGTCCACCATGCGGGTCTTGTCGCCCAGGATGGAGCCGCCGGTGCGCTGCGACGACGGGTCGATGGCCAGCACCGCCACCTTATGCCCCAGCCCGATGACGTGCAGCCCGAACGCCTCGATGAAGGTGGACTTGCCCACCCCCGGCACTCCGGAAATGCCCACCCGCACCGAGTTGCCGGTGTGGGGCAGCAGCGCTTCCAGCAGGGCGTCGGCCTGGGCGCGGTGGTCGCGCCGGGTCGATTCGATGAGCGTGATGGCGCGGGCGAGCGCGCGGCGGTCCCCGCGGCGCACCGCGTCGGCCAGTGCTGCGGGGTTTTGGGTGGGGTTTTGGGCGGCGGAGCGTGTCATGGACGAGAACCTAGCGGGCGCGGCACGCTCGGTGAAGCCCCTGCGTCGATCCGCCGAAGACAACAGCCCCCGACCGCAGCCCGGACCTATACGGTTTCATGGACGCAATCCCCCAGCCACACCTCCAGCGCGGCGAACAGGGCGACGGCGGTGCGGCAGGCTTCCGCGGTCGCCCGGGGCTCCGCAAGGTCGGCTTCCAGGTCGGCGAGCAGGGCCTTCCAGCGGCCGGCCATGTCGATGCCCGCCGACGCCAGGAAGCGGGCGCCACGCTCCGCGTCGAAGCCGAGCGCCCGCGTGATGTTGGGCAGCATGGCCCGCCCGCCGTGGGCCGACCCGTCCAGGACATAGCGCGCGGCCAGTCGCGCCGGGTGGCTGTCCAGCGGCGGCAACCCCACCGCCACCGGCAGCGAGTCGGCGCCCAGCCCCAGGTCGGCGAGGTCGGCGCGCAGCAGGCCCAGACGGTCTTCTCCCCCGCCCAGCGCCTGTTCGATCGGGGCGTTGAAGCCGTGCAGGGCGACCAGCGCCGCGCGGTACTCGGCGGTGGTGATGCCGGGGTCCGTCAGGGGGCGCAGAATGGCCGCCTTGTCCAGACGGTCGTGCACCTCGCGGGTCGCCGCGCGCAACGCGTTCCGTACCGGTCCCATGAACTCTCCAGTCAGAAACGATCAGGTCTTGCCATATCAGGTTGGCGCGAGGACTTCGGGCACCGGCTCCGGCCCCTGGGAGGATTCCTGCTGGCGCGCCCACAGCGCCGCGTAGGCGCCGCCGCGGCCGAGCAGTTCGGCGTGCCGGCCGCGCTCGATCACCCGGCCGGCCTCCAGCACCAGGATCTCGTCGGCGTCGATCACCGTGGACAGCCGGTGCGCGATGACCAGCGTCGTGCGGCCGCGGCTGACCTCGCGCAGGTTGGCCTGGATTTCCCGCTCCGTGTGGGTGTCGAGCGCCGAGGTCGCCTCGTCGAACAGCAGGATGCTGGGGTCCTTCAGGATGGTGCGGGCGATGGCCACCCGCTGCTTCTCGCCGCCGGACAGCTTCAGCCCGCGCTCGCCCACCGTGGTCTGGTACCCGTCGGGAAGGACCATGATGAAGTCGTGGATGTGGGCGAGGCGCGCGGCGCGCTCCACCTCCGCGGGGCTGGCGCCGGGGCGGCCATAGGCGATGTTGTAGTAGACGGTGTCGTTGAACAGCACCGTGTCCTGCGGAACGATGCCGATGGAAGCGCGCAGGCTGTGCTGCGTGACGTCGCGCAGATCCTGCCCGTCGATCAGGATGCGTCCCTTCGACACATCATAGAATCGGAACAGCAGGCGGCTGATGGTCGACTTGCCGGCACCGGAGGGTCCGACGATGGCCACCGTCCTGCCGGCGGGCACGGCGAAGCTCACCCCCTTCAGGATCGGCCGGCGCGGATCGTAGCCGAATTCCACATCCTCGAACCGGATTTCGCCGCCGTTGACCGCCAGCGGCCGGGCGCCGGGGTTGTCCGCCACCTCGCGGTCCACGGACAGCAGTTTGACCATGGATTCGATGTCGGTCAGCGCCTGCTTGATCTCGCGGTAGACCACGCCGAAGAAGTTCAGCGGCTGGTAGAGCTGCAGCAGGTAGGTGTTCACCAGCACGAAGTCGCCCAGCGTCATCGTGCCGTTGACGATGCCCCGCGCGGCCATCGCCATGACCACCGCCAGCCCCAGCGAGATGATCGCCGACTGGCCGACGTTCAGCAGCGACAGGCTGCGCTGGCTCTGCACCGCCGCGGTCTCGTAGGAGGCCAGGGCCGCGTCGTAACGCCGCGCCTCGTGCTCCTCGTTTCCGAAATATTTGACCGTCTCGTAGTTCAGCAGGCTGTCCACGGCCTTGGTGTTGGCCTTGCTGTCGGTCTCGTTCATGGCGCGGCGGAACTGGATGCGCCATTCCGACACGAAGAAGGTGTAGGCGATGTAGCCGAACACCGTCAGGAAGGTCGCCAGCGCGAACCAGCCGTTGAACATGCGCCACAGGATCACGCAGACCAGCCCGATCTCCACCAGCGTCGGCACGATGGAGAACAGCGCGTAGCGCAGCAGCGCCTCGATGGCGCGGGTTCCGCGCTCCAGCGACCGGGTCAGGCCGCCGGTCTGCCGTTCCAGGTGGAAGCGCAGCGACAGCGCGTGCAGGTGCTGGAACACCGACAGCGCGACCTTGCGGATCGTGCGCTGCGCCACCGAGGCGAAGACCGCGTCGCGCAGTTCCGCGAAGACCAGCGACAGCACGCGCGCCAGACCGTAGGCGACGATCAGGCCGAGCGGAATCGCCAGCACGGCGTGCGCGTTGCCCGGGGTCAGCGCATCCACCGCCTGCTTGTAAAAGATCGGCACATAGACGTTGGCCGCCTTGGCGCCGACCAGCAGCACCAGCGCGATCACCACGCGCACCCGCGTTTCCAGCGAATCCCGCGGCCACAGATACGGCACCAGGGATCGCAGCGCCGCCATGTCGCCGGTGGCGGACGCCGCCTCGGCGTAGGTCGGGGGCGGGCTGGCGGATTGGCTGCTGCGGCGCATGGATAGGGGTTCCGGTCGATGGCGTGCTGTCAGGGGGGCTGACCTAAACTAGGCGTCCGCGGCGGCTCCGCAAAGGGCCGGAACGGCCGGCGCATGGCCGCCCTGCAATCGGCGATAAAAAACATGGAACATTTGTGAGGTCGTAAAGACACTTGAAACGATGCCGCCCTATCATCGGCGCGAATGTGCACGCTGGGATTCATCCGATCATGCAGAACGCCAGCTTTTCCGGTCGTTTCAAAGTAGGAACCCGAATTTACACGGGTTTCCTGCTGGTGCTTGCGCTGCTCGCCCTGGTGGTGGGCATCGGGGTGCATGCCCTGAATACGACCAACTCCGACGTGGACCACTACGTCAGCATCACCGACAACTCGCTCCGCGTGACGGAGATCGAGTCCCTGGTGGGCGAGATGCGACGAAATGTCGTCAACTTCTCCTTCAGCGGCGACCGCACGGTCGCCGACAGGGTCAAAGAGACCCAGAAGACGCTGGAGCAGGAGCTGCGCCTCGCCCGTGACGCCACGCTCGATCCCGGACGCCGCGCCAATCTGGAGCGGATGATCCAGCTCTTCGACAGCTACCGGGCCAACTTCGGCAAGCTGATGGAGATGCGCGAGAAGCGCGACCGCCTGGTCGCCGATCAGATGAGTCCTATCGGCACCAAAGCGAGCGAGAATCTGACGCAGATCATCCAGACCGCCATGGCCGACGGCGACATGGAAGCGGCGGCGCTGGCCGGCGTTGCCCAGGAGAAGCTGATGACGGCGCGGCTGAGCGCCCAGCGCTTCCTGAGCGAGCCGAGCCAGAAGCTGGTGGAGGAAGTCGGCAAGCGGAACGACGCCTTCAACAGCGTCATCCGCCCCCTGGCCGAACGCCTGCAGAACCCGCTGCGCAAGCGGCTGGCGAACGAGGCGGACCAGCTGTCCGACCGCTACGTCGAGATGTTCTCGCAGGTTTCCACGTTGGTGATGGAAAGCCAGGAACTGGCCTTCACCGTCATGGTCGGGGAGGCCTCGGAGTTCGGCGGGCTGGCGAACAAGACCGTGGACATGCAGTCGCAGGCCCGCGCCGCGGTGCAGGCCGAGATGCAGTCCGGCATGCAGCGCACCATGACCATCAACATCGTGCTGGCCGCGGTCGCGCTGGTGACCGGCCTGCTGGCGGCATGGGTCGTGGCGCGTTCCATCGTGAACCCGGTCAAGGCCATGACCGGCACCATGACCGATCTGGCGGCCGGCGACCTGACGGTTGCCATTCCCGCGCTGTCGAACCGGGACGAAATCGGGCAGATGGCGCAGGCGGTCCAGGTGTTCAAGGAAAACGCCATCCAGAAGAAGCGGATGGACGAGGCCGAGCGTGACCGGCTGGAGGCCGAGCGGCGCGAGGACGAGGCCAAGCGCGCCCGCGAGAAGGCCATCGGCGAGGAGATCGCCACGCTGATCGACGGCGTCTCCAAGGGCGACATGTCGCGCCGGCTCGATCTGGCGGACAAGGAAGGCTTCTACAGGACCATGTCGGAGGGCATCAACCGCCTGACCGACACGGTGCAGGCCGTCATCGCCGACCTCGGCGCGGTGCTGAGCGCGCTCGCCCAGGGCGACCTGAACAAGCGCGTCGAGCGCGACTATCAGGGCGCCTTCCAGACGCTGAAGACCGACGTCAACGCCACCTCCGCCAAGCTGGCGGAGATCGTGGGCCAGATCACCCAGGCGGCGGACACCATCGCGTCGGCCGCGGCGGAGGTCTCCACCGGCTCCACCGATCTTGCGGAGCGCACGGAGCAGCAGGCCTCCTCGCTGGAGGAGACGGCGGCGAGCATGGAGGAACTGGGCGCCACGGTCCGTTCCAACGCCGACAACGCCCAGCGGGCCAACGCCATGGCCGCGGACGCGCGCAGCGCGGCCGAGTCCGGCGGCGGCGTCGCCACTTCGGCCATCGAGGCGATGAAGCGGATCGAGGACGCCAGCCGCAAGATCACCGACATCATCGGCGTGATCGACGAGATCGCCTTCCAGACCAACCTGCTGGCGCTGAACGCGGCGGTGGAGGCGGCGCGGGCCGGCGACGCGGGCCGTGGCTTCGCGGTGGTGGCGCAGGAGGTGCGCAACCTCGCCCAGCGCTCCGCCCAGGCGTCCAAGGAGATCAAGGGGCTGATCCTGGACAGCGACAGCCAGGTCAAGGACGGCGTCGACCTGGTGAAGAAGGCCGGCAACGCGCTGGACGGCATCGTGTCGGGCGTGCAGCAGGTGGCCAGCCTGATCGCCGAGATGGCCTCGGCCTCCAGCGAGCAGGCGGCGGCGCTGGACGAGATCAACGCCACCGTCTCGCAGATGGACGAGATGACCCAGAAGAACGCCGCGCTGGTCGAGGAAACCACCGCCGCCGCCCAGGCGATGGCGGGACAGGCCGGCGATCTGAAGACGCTGATCGGCTTCTTCAAGCTGGACGCGCGGGCCACCCAGGCCATCGCCGCCCAGGCGCCGGTCATCCAGCACCACACGATGGCGCTGGGCGGACGGTCGGCACCGGTCGGCCGCACCACCCGCAGCGCCGCAAAGCCGGTGGCGAAGCCGGCCGTCAAGACCGCCGGCTCCGCCGCGGTGTTGAAGCGCAACACCAGCGAGGACGACGACTGGAAGGAGTTCTGATACGGACGGCCGATCATGGAACTCTTCATGCGCCGGCCGTATGAGAACTTCGGACCATCCGGAGACGAAAAGGCCCCTCTTCCAATACGGAAGAGGGGCCTTTTTCATTGTGCGGGCTGGCCGGGGCGGAGACGGCCAGCCGAATGCCGCTGACCTCAGTTGGCGATGGGGGTCGCTTCGATCTTGCGGCGGGGGGCCGCCTTGATGCTCGGGCCGGCGTTGTCCGCCGGCTTGGCGACGGTGGTCGTCGTGCCCTTGGCGGTCTGCGTCGCGCTGCCGCGCAGGCGCAGCAGGTGCATCCGGACGTAGGCGGGCGAGCCGCCGGAGGCCTGGACGGCCACCCAGTCCGTCCCCCGGGCGCGGCCCAGCACCTTCACCGGCTGGCCGGGCGCGTAGGAGGCAATGATCGGCGCGCTGTTGGACGGCTGCGCCCGCAGTTGGGTGGCCTTGTCCGTCTCCCAATCGCCGTACATGGGATCAAGGCCGGGACCGGAGGCCTGCGGCGCCGTCTGGACGACGGGCGCCCGGGGAACCCGGTCGCGCGTTTCGCAAGCGGTGACGAGCACCGCACATCCCACGGCCAGGGACAGAGGAAGCAGACGCATGCGCCGAATCATCGTCGACCCTTTGGGTTAGCCCGTTCGATGACGCGACCATACAGGATGCCCATACCCCGGCGCCACCGCGCCGCAACAGGCCGGCTATGCACTGTTTGTGGCATGGCTGGGGCGCCGCCCCTAGGCCAGCACGCCGAGCTGCCACGCGAAGAAGGTCGCCAGCGCGGCGACGATGGTCAGCAGCTGCCGTCCCGTCGCCACGCAGACCAGGATCGCGACGATGGCTCCCACCAGCTGCGGGTTCCGCCACGTCAGCTCCAGCCCCTCGCCGTGCGGGGCCAGGATCATCGGCACGATGATCGCCGTCAGCACGGTCACCGGCACGAAGCCCAGCGCCTGCTTCAGCAGCGGCGGGAACACCACCCGGTCGCCCAGAACGAACAGCGCGGCCTTCACGAAGACCGTGACCGCCGCCATGCCCAGGATCATGATGGTGTTGGTCAGGATGTCGCCGGTCATGCCGTTTCCTCCGCCTTCCGCGCCGCGTCCGGCGTCTCGGCCTTGCTGCCGGCCCGCCAGCGCAGCAGCGCCAGACCCACCGTGACACCGGCGACCACCGCAGCCAGCAGGCCGAGCTTGTAGGGCAGTCCCTGCCCCAGATAGGCGGTCGTTCCCGCCGCCAGCGCGGCGGCGAAATGCGGCAGGCTGGCGAGTTGCGGCACCACGATGGCGATGAAGGTCGCGACCATGGCGAAATCCAGCCCAAGCGACTGGAGTTGCGGGAAGGCCGCGCCGAACAGCAGGCCGACGAGCGTGCACAGCTGCCAGTTGCCGTACATGGACAGGCAGGAGCCCAGGAAATACCAGTGCCCCAGCGGCGCCCGCGGGTGCCGGGCGTAATAGCCGGCCATCACCGCGAAGGTTTCGTCCGTCAGGAAGAAGCCGAGCACCCAGCGCCAGCGCGCCGGCAGGTGCGCCACATGCGGCAGCAACGTCGCGGCATAAAGCGTATGGCGCAGGTTCACGATCAGGGTGGTCAGCCAGATCACCGCCAGCCCCGCATGCCCGGCGACCAGCCCCAGCGCGATGAACTGGCTGGACCCGGCGTAGACCGACAGCGACATCAGCTGCCCCTGCCAGAGCGCCAGCGGCCCGGCGGCCACCAGCGTGCCGAAAATCACGCCGAAGGGCGCTCCACCCACCAGCATCGGCACGGTGTCGCGGGCGCCGGCGGCAAAACTGGACAATCGTGTCATCGTCGTTCGACCGGTCGTCTCGATTCGGGAAGTCGTCAGGGGTGCGGACATTACCGCTGTGCGCCCTCAGCCGCCTTATTTTTCTTGCCGGCACCGCGACCAAAGATGTCGCAGACCCACCCTGCACCAGGGGTCGCACGAAATGGCGCAGACCATAGGTTTCCCTCACCATCGGCAAGGCCCCGGCACCCGAAATCCAGCCGCGGCTGCGAGCCGACCATCGAAGACATGCCGGTCTGGTGGCCGCTGGCCCGGCCGAACCCGCGACCGCCGTTACGATTCCACCATCAACCGGATATACCTCAAGAGTTAACGTCTAAGGGCGACCGGCGGCTTCTTTCCTTCTACAAGGGTTTCCGGCACGCTGAGCTGCATGAGACCCGATACTCTTCCTGATTCCGCCCTCGATTCTCGCTATGAGTTCCCCGTCTATACGGCCGGAGAGCGCGCGGCGGACGCGATCGTCCATGCCCTGGGGGTGATCGCCGGGCTGATCGGCGCCTTCTGGCTGCTGACGGTCACGGCTGGGCGCGTGTCCGCCGCGGAGATGGGATCGCTGGTCGCCTACGGTGCCGGACTTGTCGGCATGCTGACGGCGTCGGCCGCCTATCACCTGACCCCGCCCGGCCGCCGCAAGGAGCGCCTGCGGCGGCTCGACCATTCCATGATCTATGTGATGATCGCCGGCAGCTACACCCCCTTCGCCGTCAACCGGCTGGACGGGGGCACCGGGTTGGTGCTGTGCGCCGCGGTCTGGGCGGTGGCCGCCTTCGGCGTCGGGCTGAAGCTGCTGTACCCCTTCCGCTTCGAACGGTTGGGCTTCGCCCTCTATCTCGGGCTGGGCTGGGCCGTGCTGTCGGTGGCGGAGCCGCTGTGGCGGTCGCTGGCGCCCTCGACCCTGCTGCTGCTGGCCGTCGGCGGCATCGTCTACACGGTCGGCGCTGTGATCCACACCATGGACCGCCTGCCCTACCATGTTCCCGTCTGGCACGCGCTGGTCGTGGTGGCCGCATCCTGCCACTTCGCGGCGGTGGCGCAGGAATTCGTCACCTGAAGGGCTGATCGCCGACCGCCGCGCCTCAACCGTGCAGGGCAAGGCCCTTGATCGCCTTGTCCACGGCCTTCTTCCGCCCGCGCAGGCCGAGACCGACGAGATCCAGGTTTTCCGGATCCTCCGCGGCGAAGACGGCGCGGTTGGCGGCGTCGTGGCCCGTGGTGAACATGGCCGCCACATAGGGCACGACGTGCAGGTCCCGCTCCAGCGCTTCGCGGTGGGCTGCCAGCAGCTCCTCCCGGCCGGCGGCGAAGATGAGGATCGGCTGGCCGAGCATCGGCCCGTAGACACGACCGCGGGCGTCCACATAAGGCTCGCCCACCGCCTCCGGGGCCGCGGCGGCGATGCCCGTCGCAAGGAACGCGGCGACGTTCAGCTTCTGCCAGCCGGCGAGGTCGGAGCGGATGATCAGGGCAACCTTGGTATCAAACATGATCGGGCATGACCGGGGTCTCCTTCACCGCCGAGTGTGGCGGAAGGGGCGCCCCTGGTCTGGAACGTTTGTGCAGACACGGCGGTAGGCCGCTGGCGTCATGCCATAGGCGCGCCGGAACCAGCGGCCCAGATGGCTCTGGTCGGCGAATCCGACCTCGGCCGCCGCCGACGCCGGGGTCTCGCCCGCCGCCAGCAAGCGGCGCGCGGCCTTCAGCCGCAACCGCACCAGATAGGCGTGCGGCGACTGGCCGAAGGCCTCGCGAAACAGGCGGTTCAGCCGAAAGCGGTCGATCTCGGCCAGGGACGCCAGCTCCGCAAGGCCGATGTCCTCCGCCATGCGGGCGTGGAGCGCGTCGCGCGCCCGCGCCACCGCGGCCCCGGGCCGGGAGACGCGCGTGCTGCCATCGGCGGTCACATGGCCGGCAAGGCGCATCGCCAGCCGGTCCAGAGCAAGGTCGCGGGCCAGCCTTCCTTCACCTCCATGCAGGGCGAGAAAGGCCGCCTGGATCGCTCTGGCAAGCTCGGGATCGTCGGTCAGCGTGTCGCGGAAGCCCAAGCCCAAACCCAAGCCCACCGGCGGCGCCCCGCCAAGCTCCCGCAAGCCGTCCATCGTCGCGGACAGCAGACGGGTGGGCAGGTAGAGCATGGCGTAGGTGAACCCGGCATCGCGCGGGCTGTGCCCGTCATGCACCTCGCCGGGTTCGATCAGGATGACCCGTCCGGGCGTGCTGGTGTGCAGGCGCCGCCGGCAGCGGAATTCCTGCACACCCTGCTCGGTCACGCCGACCAGGAGTTCATCGTGGTCATGCGGGTCATAGGCGTGGCCCTTGAAATGGGCGCGGATGGTCTCGACGCCGGTCTCGGCATCACGCCGGACCGATACCCAATCGCCATCCGCGCCCCCGGTCATGCGCGCCTCCGGTTATGCACGCCTCGACCGGGCGGTCAATGCACCGACGTGACCGGCTGCGCCGCGGCGCTGCGGACCTGGGCGGAGACGGGCAGACCGTTGATGGTCAGTTCGCCGCCCTCGGCCCCCACCTTCACCGTCTGCCCGTCGGCGACGCGGCCTTCCAGGATCATGGTGGCGAGCGGGTTCTGCAACTCCCGCTGGATCACGCGCTTCAGCGGACGGGCGCCGTAGACCGGGTCGTAGCCGGCTTCGGCCAGCCACTGGGTCGCGGCCTCGTCCACCTCCAGCGTGATGTCGCGGTCGGCCAGCACCTTGATCAGCCGGCCGAGCTGGATCTTGACGATCCCGCCCATGTGGCTGCGGTCCAGGCGGTGGAACAGCAGGATCTCGTCCAGCCGGTTCAGGAATTCCGGCCGGAAGTGCGCCCGCACCACCTCCATCACCTCGTCGCGCACGGCGCCGCTGTCCTGGCCTTCCGGCTGGCTCGCCAGGATTTCGGAGCCGAGGTTCGAGGTCATGATGATGACCACGTTGCGGAAATCGACCGTTCGCCCCTGCCCGTCCGTCAGACGGCCGTCGTCCAGCACCTGGAGCAGCACGTTGAAGACGTCCGGATGGGCCTTCTCCACCTCGTCGAACAGCACGACCTGATAGGGCCGGCGCCGCACCGCCTCGGTCAGGGCTCCGCCCTCCTCATAGCCGACATAGCCCGGGGGGGCGCCGATCATGCGGGCGACGGAGTGCTTTTCCATGTATTCCGACATGTCGAGCCGGACCATGGCCGTCTCGTCGTCGAACAGGAACTCGGCCAGCGCCTTGGTCAGCTCGGTCTTGCCCACGCCGGTGGGGCCGAGGAACAGGAAGGAGCCGATGGGCCGGTTCGGGTCCTGCAACCCGGCGCGCGCCCGGCGGATGGCGTTGGACACCGCCACGATGGCCTCGTCCTGGCCGATCACGCGGGTCTTCAGCCGGGTTTCCATGGCCAGCAGCTTCTCCCGCTCGCCCGCCATCATCTTGTCCACCGGCACGCCGGTCCAGCGGCTGACGACCGAGGCGATGTCGGTGTCCCGCACCTCCTCGTTCAGCATGCGGTTGGAGGCGTGCTCCTCCGCCGCCTTCAGCTTCTTCTCCAGATCCGGGATCACGCCGTAGGCCAGTTCGCCGGCGCGGCCCCAGTTGCCGTCGCGCTGGGCCTGCTCCAGCTCGGTGCGGGCGCGTTCCAGGTCTTCCTTGATCTTCTGCGCGCCCTGCAGCTGGTCCTTCTCCGCCTGCCACTTGGCGGTCAGCTCGGCCGATTCCTGCTCCAGGTCGGCCAGTTCCTGCTCCAGGTTGGCGAGCCGGGCGCGGGACGCGTCGTCCGATTCGCGCTTCAGCGCCTCGCGCTCGATCTTCAACTGGATGATGCGGCGGTCAAGCTCGTCGATGTTCTCCGGCTTGCTGTCCACGGCCATGCGCAGGCGGCTCGCCGCCTCGTCGATCAGGTCGATGGCCTTGTCGGGCAGGAAGCGGTCGGTGATGTAGCGGTTGGACAGGGTCGCGGCCGCCACGATGGCGCTGTCGGTGATGCGCACGCCGTGGTGCACCTCGTACCGCTCCTTCAGGCCGCGCAGAATGGAGATGGTGTCCTCCACCGTCGGCTCGGGCACGAAGACGGGCTGGAAGCGGCGGGCCAGCGCCGCGTCCTTCTCGATGTGCTTGCGGTATTCGTCCAGCGTGGTGGCGCCGACGCAGTGCAGTTCGCCGCGCGCCAGCGCGGGCTTCAGCATGTTGGAGGCGTCCATGGCGCCGTCCGCCTTGCCGG
>JAEZPL010000331.1 GCA_023413605.1 Pseudomonadota bacterium | reverse complement strand
CCGCCACGATCACACCAGCGCGCAAGGGCTCCGGCTTCTGGGGCGCCTTCGCGCGGAACAAGGGCGCGGTGCTGGGTCTCGTCTTCCTGACGCTGGTCGTCCTGATGGCGGTCTTCGCCGACCTGCTGTTCCCGACCAGCCCGTGGGAGATGAGCACCGCCCCCTTCGAGCCGCCCTTCTCGGAGGACGCGCTGCTGGGGTCCGACACGCTGGGCCGCGACATCGCGGCGGGCATCGCGCACGGGGCGCGGGTGTCGCTGCTGATCGGGCTGACCTCCACGGCGGTGGCGGTGCTGATCGGCGTGTTGCTGGGCGCCGTCGCCGGCTTCTACGGCGGGCGCGTGGACGACGCGGTGATGCGCTTCACCGAGCTGTTCCAGACCATCCCGAACTTCGTGCTGGCCGTGGTGCTGGTGGCGATCTTCACGCCGTCGCTGGCCTCCATCGTGCTGGCCATCGCCATCGTCTCCTGGCCTCCGCTGGCCCGCCTCGCCCGCGGCGAGTTCATGAGCCTGCGCTCGCGCGAGTTCGTGCAGGCGGCGGTGACCACCGGCCAGTCGAACCTGACCATCATCTGGCGCCAGATCCTCCCCAACAGCCTGTCGCCGATCATCGTGTCGGCCTCGCTGATGGTGGCGACGGCGATCCTGCTGGAAAGCTCCCTCTCCTTCCTCGGGCTCGGCGATCCGAACCTGATGAGCTGGGGCTACATGGTCGGCGCCGCCCGCACCGTGATCCGGCAGGCCTGGTGGATGAGCTTCTTCCCCGGCATCGCCATCCTGCTGACCGTGCTCGCCCTCAACCTCGTGGGCGAAGGGCTGAACGACGCGCTCAATCCCAAGTTGGCGCGAAAGGGCCGGGCATGATCATGGAAAAGTTCATGACCACCGACATCAAGACCGACGCGCCGCTCCTGGATGTGCGCAACCTGACCATCGACCTGCCGCGCGGCGCCGACCGGCCCCACGCGGTGGAGGACCTGACCTTCACGCTGAACCGCGGGGAAATCCTGTGCGTGGTCGGCGAGTCCGGGTCCGGCAAGTCGATGACCGCGCACGCCGTGATGGGCCTGCTGCCCAAGGCCGTGAAGGTGTCGTCCGGCGGCATCCATCACCAGGGCACCGACGTGCTGAGCCTGCCGGAGCGCGACCAGCGCGCCCTGCGGGGCGGCCGCATCGCCATGATCTTCCAGGAACCGATGACGGCGCTGAACCCGCTGATGCGGGTGGGCGACCAGATCGACGAGGTGCTGCGCTACCACACCACGCTCGACCGCGCTGCGCGCCGCGCGCGGGTGGTGGAGCTTCTCGCCTCCGTCGGCCTGCCGGAACCGGACCATCTGCGCCGCAGCTACCCGTTCCGCCTGTCTGGCGGCCAGCGCCAGCGCGTGATGATCGCCATGGCGCTGGCCGTCGAGCCGGACATCCTGATCGCCGACGAGCCCACGACCGCGCTGGACGTCACCACCCAGAAGCAGATCCTGGAGCTGATCCGCGACATCCAAACCAAAGGATCGGGGTCCGGGCGCCGCATGGGCGTGATGTTCATCACCCACGACTTCGGCGTGGTGGCGGAGATCGCGCACCGCGTCGCGGTGATGCAGAAGGGCAAGCTGGTCGAGATCGGTCCGGCGGAGCAGATTCTGAACCGGCCGCAGCACCCATACACCCGCCAGCTGATCGCCTCCGTCCCGCACCTGATCGAACACCGCGAGGATTTCGGCAGCGGCCGCAAGGCGGTTCTGGTGGCCGAGAAGGTGTGCAAGACCTTCCACCTCGGCGGCGGCTTCTTCACGCCGGGCCGCAAGGTGGTGGCGGGCAACGACCTGTCGCTGACCATCCACGAGGGCGAGACGGTTGGGCTGGTCGGCGAGTCCGGTTCCGGCAAGTCCACGCTGGGGCGGTCCATCGTCGGGCTGATCAAGCCGGACAGCGGCCGGATCATGTTCGAGGGCGTGGACCTGCTGTCGCTGTCGCGCCCGGCCTTTCGGCCCTACCGCCGGCATGTGCAGATGGTCTTCCAGGACCCCTACGCCTCGCTGAACCCGCGCCACACCGTGGGCGACATCATCACGCAGGGGCCGGTGGCCTTCGGCGAGGACCGCGGCAAGGCGCTGGAGAAGGCGAAGGACCTGCTGAAGCTGGTCGGCCTCGACGCTTCCGCCGCCGAGCGTTTCCCGCACGAGTTCTCCGGCGGGCAGCGCCAGCGCATCTCCATCGCCCGCGCCCTGGCGCTGGAGCCGAAGCTGCTGATCGCGGACGAGCCGGTGTCGGCGCTGGACGTGTCCGTGCAGGCCCAGGTGCTCGACCTGCTGGAGGATCTGCGGCACCGGCTGAACCTGTCGATGCTGTTCATCACCCACGACCTGCGCATCGCCGCGCAGATCTGCGACACCATCGCCGTGATGCAGAAGGGCCGCATCGTGGAGATCGGCCCGGCGCGGGAGGTCTTCGGCAACCCGCAGCACGCCTACACGCGCCAGCTTCTCGACGCGATCCCCGGCAAGGGCTGGACCCTGCCGGAGGACTTGGTTCCCGCCACGCGGCGCGGCGCCGACCTGCGGACCAGCGCATGAGAATCGCCGTCATCGGGGCCGGCGCCATCGGGGGACTGATCGCGGCAAGGCTGACCGACGCCGGTCTGCCGGTCCCCCTGGTGGCCCGGCGCCGGACGCTCGACACGCTGCGGCGCGAGGGTTTGTCGGTCGAAGGGCCGTCGGGCAAGCCGGTGACGGTGCGCCCCGAGGTCACCGACGACACCCTGTCGCTCGGCCCCCAGGACGCGGTGGTGCTGGCCGTCCCCGGCCCGGCCCTGCCGGAGGTCCTGGAACTGCTGCCGCCCCTGCTCGGCCGGACGACGCGGCTGGTGGCGGTGGTCGGCGGCATTCCCTGGTGGTATCCGGCGGGGGAGCCGGGCGGCGATCGCCCGCTCGCCTCCGTCGATCCGCAGGGCCTGCTGTGGAACGCCATTCCGGCGGACCGGATCGTCGGCGCCGTCGCCCGCGTGGCGGTGGACCGGCGATCCCCCACCTATCTGCGGCATGTGGGCGGCCTGCGCCTCGCCCTCGGCTCCGCGGTCGGTCGGGATGACGTCGGCGACCTCGTCACCCTGTTCGGGGCCGGCGGCTTCAACGCCACCGCTGCGGACGACATCCGGGTCGAAATCTGGAACGCGTTGTTGGCCCCGCTCGCCTTCGGGGCCTTGGGTGTCGCCACCGGCCTCGGCCCCCAGGGCATCGCCCGGCATGCGGAGCTTCGCCCCGTGCTTGACGCCGTGGTGGAGGAACTGTCGGGCCTTGCCGCCGCGCTCGGCCATCCGGTGACGGTCGGGCTGGACGACCTCTGGACGCTCGCCCAGCAGCCCGGCCGCATCCGCCCCGACCTGACCGCCGATGGGCGGACGGAGGTGGAGGCGGTGCTGGACGCGCCCCTGGAACTGGCGGAGCGCACGGGCATCGCGCTCCCCACGCTGAACACGCTGCGGGCTCTCGTCCGCGTCAAGACACAACGATAGACATTCTCGGGATTGGGATAGGGACAATGTCTGAGCTGCGCATCGACGGCGACCGCCTGTGGCGGACCCTGATGGACCTCGCCAAGATCGGCGCCACGCCAAAGGGCGGCCTGTGCCGGCTGGCGCTGACCGACCTCGACCGCCAGGGGCGCGACCTGTTCGTGTCCTGGTGCGAGGAGGCCGGCTGCACCGTCACGGTGGACGAGGTCGGCAACATCTTCGCCCGCCGCCCCGGCCGCAACCCGGACAGCCCCGCCGTCTGCATGGGCAGCCACCTGGACACCCAGCCGACCGGCGGACGCTTCGACGGCATCTACGGCGTTCTGGCGGGGCTGGAGGTGATCCGCTCGCTCAACGACCAGGGCATCGAGACCGACGCACCCATCGACCTGATCGTCTGGACGAACGAGGAGGGCGCACGCTTCTCCCCGCCCATGCTGGGCTCCGGCGTCGCGATGGGCGTCTTCACGCTCGATGAGGTGCTGGACATCCGCGACAACGACGGCCTGCGTCTGGGCGACGAGCTGGCGCGCATCGGCTACAAGGGCACCGTCCCGGCCACCGGCCACGCCATGGGCGCCTATTTCGAAGCGCACATCGAGCAGGGTCCGGTGCTGGAGGCCGAAGGCTTCGAGATCGGCGTCGTCACCGGCGCCCAGGGCCAGCGCTGGTACGAGGCGACCGTGACCGGTCGCGAGTCCCACGCCGGTCCGACGCCCATGCGCCTGCGCCGCGACGCGCTGGCGGGTGCGGCCGTGATGATGGAGGCCGTGGAGGCCATCGCGCTGGAGGTCGGCGGCGACGCCTGCTCCACCATCGGGCGCGTCCAGGTGCATCCGGACTCCCGCAACGTCATCCCCGGCCGCGTCTGGTTCACCATCGACCTGCGCAACCCGGACGCCGAGCAGCTCGCCCGCATGGACGCGATGCTGCGCGAGCGGCTGGCCGCCATCGCGGAAAAGCGCGGCCTGACGCTGGAGCTGACCGACTTCTGGGCCTTCCCCACCACGCCCTTCGCGCCGGAGCTGGTCGGCCGCGTCCGCGAATCGGCGGTGCGGCGCGGCCTGAGCCACCGCGACATCGTGTCCGGGGCCGGACACGACGCGGTCTATGTCGCCCGCAAGGTTCCTACGGCCATGATCTTCATCCCCTGCGAAGGGGGCCTGAGCCACAACGAGGCGGAAAACATCCGGCCCGACCACGCCGCCACCGGCTGCGCCGTGCTGGCCGACGCTGTTCTGGCAACGGCTATTTGAACGCAATCCAAGCCCCTCTCCCTTGAGGGGAGAGGGGTTGGGGTGAGGGTGGCGCCGGCTCCGGCCGGCCGCAAATCTATATCCGCCCTTCGGGCGTAACGCCCCCTCATCCCAACCCTTCTCCCCCAAGGGGAGAAGGGCTCTAGAATCGGGAGCCCATCCATGCGCTACGTGTTCGCCGAGGCCCAGTTGCGCCACCGTCCGCCCACCTTCCTGGTGCGCGGCCAGCCGAAGCCCTCGCCGGAGAAGGCCGAGCGGGCGGAAGCCCTCGTCGGCTCCCTCAAGGCGCGCGGTGCCGCGATCGAGGAGCCGCCGTCCTACGGCGCCGGCCCGCGCGCGGCGGTGCATTCGGCCGACTATCTGCGCTTCCTGGAAACGGCCTACGCCCGCTGGTCGGCCCTGCCCGACGCGGCGGAGGTCATCATCCCCAACATCCACCGCAACACCGACATGGCCGAATACCCGTCGGGCATCGTCGGGCAGGCCGGCTGGCACATGGCGGACACCGCCTGCCCCATCGGTCCCGGCACCTGGGAGGCGGTCTGCGGCGGCGCCGACACGGCGGCCCACGCGGCGACGCTGGTCGCCAGCGGGCAGGAGCGCGCGGCCTACGCCCTGTGCCGTCCGCCGGGGCACCACGCGTCCCGCGATATGGCGGGGGGCTTCTGCTACATCAACAACGCCGCCGTGGCGGCGCAGGCGATGCTGCCGCTCTACGCCCAGCAGGGCCGCGCCCCGCGCGTCGCCATCCTGGACGTGGACGTGCACCACGGCAACGGCACGCAGGCGATCTTCTACGAACGCGACGACGTGCTGTTCGTGTCGATCCACGGCGATCCCAACAACTTCTACCCCTGGTTCGCCGGCTACGCGCACGAGCGCGGCAAGGGTGTCGGCCTGGGCAGCAACCTGAACATCCCCCTGCCGGTGGGCACGGACGAGTCGACCTTCCTCGACGCGGTGGACGGCGCGCTGGCCCAGATCGCCGCCTTCGGGCCGCAGGCGCTGGTTCTGTCGCTCGGCTTCGACACCTTCATCGGCGACCCGCTGGCCTTCTTCAAGGTGACCACGCCGGGCTTCGCGCGGCTGGGCGCCAAAATCGCCGGAGCCGGGCTGCCGACCGTGCTGGTGCAGGAAGGCGGCTACGACTGCGACGCGCTCGCCGCCAACCTGGCGAGCTTCCTGGACGGCTTCGAAGGGGAGGGGAAGAGATGATCGGCGCGGAAATACTGGTCAAAACCTTATTGGCCAACGGGGTGGATGCCTGCTTCGCCAACCCCGGCACGTCCGAACTCCACGCGCTGGCCGCCTTCGACTCCATGCCCGGCGTGCGCTGCGTGCCGACCCTGTTCGAAGGGGTGGCGACGGGGGCCGCCGACGGCTACGCCCGCATGACCG
>JAEZPL010000072.1 GCA_023413605.1 Pseudomonadota bacterium | reverse complement strand
CGCCGACGCCTGCGACAGCATCATGGTCTCGCAGGACCTGCCGAAGGGCCTGATCCGCTTCGACAGCCTGGCCGCCCAGGACACCCGTGCGCAAGGCAAGACCTACACCTGGCGTCTGGTCCGCCCGCGCACCATCGTCTACAGCCTGCTGATGCTGGTGATCGCCGGCGCCATGGCCTGGACCTACGCCCTGCGCCCGCGGCTGGACATCGCCGTCCAGCGCGACCGCGCGCCGCTGTTCGTCACGCTGCAGGACGGCACCATCCGCAACGCCTACACCTTCAAGGTCTCCAACAAGACCCGCCAGAACCGCGCCTACACCCTGGTGGCCTCCGGCATCGACGGCGCCGACGTGAAGGTGGTGGGCGAGAACGAGGCGGAAGGCACCGGCCACGCCAGCCATATTTCCGCGTCGCCGGACAGCGTGGCGACCTACCGCGTCTATGTCACGGTGCCGCGCGCCTCGGTCGCGGCGGCCTCCACCCCGCTGACCTTCCAACTGACCGACACCGCCAACGGGGACAAGGACGCCTACAAGACCGTGTTCCTCGGCCCCGCCAATTGAGGACTCCGCGATGACCACCCCCGGCAAGGACCGCCCGCTTCGGATCGGCATTGTCACGGTCTCCGACCGGGCCAGCCGGGGGGTCTACGAGGACAAAGGCGGCCCCGCCATCCGGGCGGAGTTGGAGAGTATCGTCGCTTCCCCTTGGGAACCGGTGGTGCGCGTCATCCCCGACGACCTGGAAGGAATCGTCACCACCCTGATCGAACTGGCGGACCGGGAGCATTGCGACCTGATCGTCACCACCGGCGGCACCGGGCCGGCGCCCCGCGACGTGACGCCGGAAGCGACGGAACAGGTCTGCCAGAAGATGATGCCGGGTTTCGGGGAACTGATGCGCTCCGTCAGCCTGACCGTGGTGCCGACGGCGATCCTGTCACGCCAGACGGCGGGCATCCGCGGTTCCAGCCTGATCGTGAACCTGCCGGGCAAGCCCTCGGCCATCCACGACTGCCTGATGGCCGTGTTTCCGGCAATTCCGTACTGCCTCGATCTGATCGGAGGCGCCTGGATCGACACCGATCCCGCGGTCTGCAAGGCCTTCCGCCCCAAGGCTTGAGCAAAGCCTGTTCCCAACCCGAGGCTTCAGCCCCTACCCTTTTCGCGCCAGCGCAAAAGGAGACCATACACATGGTCATGTTGCCATGCGGGAACCGATGCTCACCTTTTTCGTTCGAGGGGTAATGGTGACCCCGGACCAAGGTGAGCCAGCCATGCTGTTCGACTTCGAGCCTTCGGGCATCAACGACACCTATCTCCGCCTGACCCGGCGGGGAGTTTCGTGCATCGTCGCACCGGCCGGCGCGTGGAACGGGCTGCTGCGGGTGAACTACATCGTTGCCGGGACACCCGGCGGCGCCGATCCGCACATGATCTTCCGTTGCCTGGACATCGGCTGGGACGATGGCCGCTTCTGCTGGAAGGGCCGCGCCGCTCCGGTCATGACCACCTCCGCGATGGTGGAGATCCTGCTGGAACGCGGGCTGGTCACCGACGGCGAGGCTGAACGGCTGCTGTTCGGGATCAACGGGCCCGCGGCGACGGTCTCCTCCGACGAGGCGCTGATGCTGCGCGCCACGCTGGCCGGATGCACCTTCTCGGCGATTTACGAGGACGCGCCGATGGCGTCCGGCCCGCCGCGTGTCACCGGCTTCGCCCTGCGCACCCTGGCCGATCCCGGCGCCTTCGTGCTGGAGGCCCGCGACGGCCTTCCCGTGCTGGACGCCAGGGCCCGCGACGCGCTGAAACGGCTTCTGTCATCCGGGCCCGGCGGGGCCTGAGCGGCGGTCGCCCGACTCAATCCAGAATGAATCCAGTTTGATGGCGATCAAAGACGGCGGGGCGGACTGACCGCACAGTTGGGCATGACCGATGCCCTTCAACGCGCGGGAAGCCCCATGACCAGTTCCGCCACGGACCGAACCGAACGCCCCGGCACGCCCCTGATCTTCGCCTACGGGTTCCGCCCCTTTTTCCTGCTGTCCGGCGTGGCGGCGGCGGCCCTGCTCGCGGGGTGGGTCGCGATCCTGATCACCGGCGCGTGGGTGGACGGCCCCATCGGGGCCAGCGCATGGCACGCGCACGAGATGCTGTTCGGCTTCGTGGCCGCGGCGGTGGCCGGCTTCCTGCTGACCGCCGTGCCGAGCTGGACGGGCACGAATGCCCTGTCGGGCCGTCCGCTGGCGATCCTGGTGGGCCTGTGGCTCGCCGGCCGGCTGGCGGTTCTGCCTTTCACGGGGGTGCCGCTGCCCGTGGCGACGGTCATCGACCTCGCCTTCTTCCCGGCCCTGGGCGTGGCGCTGGCCAAGCCGCTGATCGCGGCGGGCAAGCTGCGCAACACCGCCTTCCTCGGCCTGCTGGCCCTGCTGACCGTGTCCAACCTGTGCTTCCACCTGGAATGGCTGGGTGTGGTCGACGAGGGGGTGGCCCACGGCGAGATGCTGTCCATCGGCGTGGTGCTGATGATGGTGACGGTGATCGGCGGGCGCATCGTCCCGGCCTTCACCCGCAACGCGTTGCGTGCCCGCGGCGTGGATGCGCCCGTGGACTCCGTGCCCTGGCTGGAGAAGGTGACTCTGGCCTCCACCCTGCTGATGATCCCGGCCGATCTGGCGGTGCCGGAAACCGTCGTCGCCGGCCTGGTCGCCCTGGTCGCGGCGCTGGCGCACGGGGCGCGGCTGGCACGCTGGCAGCCGCTGAAGACGCTGGATCAGCCGGTCCTGTGGGTGCTGCACCTCGGCTACGCCTGGGTGCCCGCAGCGCTGGCCATCAAGGCGGCCTACATGCTGGGTGGCGTCATGGCCGAGTCCGCCTGGGTCCACGCGATGACCGCCGGCGCCTTCGCGACGATGATCCTGGCGGTGATGACCCGCGCCTCGCTGGGGCACACCGGGCGGATGCTGGTGGTCAGCCGCGCCACGGTCGGCTCCTATGCGTTTCTGACGGCCGCCGCGGTGCTCCGCGTGGCGGCGCCGGAACTGCCAAGCCAGTTGCACTGGAACGCCCTTCAACTGGCCGGCGTCGCCTGGATCGCCGCCTTCACCCTGTACCTGATCGCCTACGCGCCCATCCTGCTGGCCCCCCGCGCGGACGGCCGCCCCGGCTGACCTAACGTCTTGGGGCTGTGCTGCCCGATGAAGCTTGCGGCGAAACGGCGCTGGAGGTCTTCCGGATCACGGTAGATCTCCATGCAGCCGGCCCGGCGCAAATCCTGCTCCGCAAAGCCGCCGCAGAGCACGCCGATCACCGGCAGCCCGGCGCGGACCGCCGCCTTGGCGTCCCACGGGCTGTCGCCGACCACCACCGCCTCGTCCGGCTGAAGACCGAGCTTGTCCAGGGCCGCCTGGAAGATGTCCGGATGGGGCTTTGAGCGGTCCGCGTCGTCCGACGACGTCTCCACGTCCACCACATCCTCAATTTCGGCGGCGCGCTTGTAATGCTCCAACTCGTCCCCCTTTGCGGAGGAGGCGAGCGCGATGCGCAGGCCGTCGGCGTGCAGATGCTGGAACAGCCCGCGCACACGGCGGAAACCGCGGACCTTCGGCATGTACTTGCGGGCGAACAGCTCGTGCCGGAAATGGTCGAGGTCGCCCTCGACGCGCGCCAGATCCTTCTGCGGCACGAAAATGGGAATCAGCTGGTCGCCGCCCTTGCCGATCTGCGCACGCACCTCGTCGAAGTCCGCGTGGTAACCGAAATGACGGATCGCTTCCACCCAGGCGTGGGCGTGCAGATCGACCGAATCGACCAGCGTACCGTCCACGTCGAAGATGACGGCCCTGAGGATGCCGGTCATCGTCGCCTCCTCACCATCAGTGTTCCGTTGCTGGGAATGCTCCCCGGCATCATGCCGGTGGTTCGTTCCTAGCGAACAGACGGAGGAAAGGCGTGTTCCGGGTGGACATTCGGCCTGCGCTAGAGCAATTTCCTGTTGTTTCTGAAGGCTTGATCTATGCGGCTTTGTAGCCGCAGTGACGGAACCAGCCGTGGGCATCGGAAGCCGTGACGGTGTTGAGAACACC
>JAEZPL010000063.1 GCA_023413605.1 Pseudomonadota bacterium | reverse complement strand
TGGAATTGGTCAGCCGCTCGGGTGCATGGCTTTCGGCCATGCCGCCCTGGCCACGCGCGGGCCAGTCGGTGCAGCCGGAAGCCAGCATGACGAGCCCGGCCGCCAGGACGTGACGCATGGGACGACGGCCGGTCATGCCGCCTCCTCGGCCGAAGGCTCCAGGGCGATGACCCGGGAGATACGCAGGAATTCCATCAACCGCAGCGGCTGGCCGCGCACGCCGCGCAGCCGCAGCGCGTGTCCTCGGGCGGCGAGCCGCTTGAACAGGAATACGATCGCGCCGATGCCCGAACTGTCGATGAAGTCGACCGCCGACAGATCGACCACCACGTCGCTCCGTGCGCCTTGCGCAAGTTCGTCGAGATCGGGGCGCAACGCCTTGGCCGCAGCGGCGTCAAGCGAACCGGAAAATTTCAGAACGACCGGGGCAGAACTCATCCAAGACCTCCTGATGCGGAACGTGGCTCGGTCCGTCAGGGGCAAGGCGCATGCCACAGTGGCGGCGCTACCACCAATGCTCCGCATCCACTATCCAAGTGGCTGATATTCCTCGCAAATTGCTGGCATCCTGGTTCTCAGGATGCGTTGCAACTCGCGCTTTGAGGGGGCAACCGCGGGCGAATTTCCTGGAGAAGGCGACGTTTCCGGTTCCGGCACGCGGATTGCTGATGGAGCACCGAGGCATGAGGGAGATCACGGGAATGGTGAAACGGGTGTTTCAGGTCGTACAGCACCTCGCCCCCGGAGGAATCGAGACCATGGTGCTGGATTTGCAACGGCTCGCCGGACCGCAAATGGAGACGCACATCGTGAGCCTGGAAGGCACGCAGGACGCAATTCATCGGTCCTGGCCACGTGCCGCGGCGATTGGGGCGCGACTGCATTGCCTGGACAAGAAGCCGGGGGTGCAGCCGTCGCTGGTGACCCAACTGGCCGCGCTGTTTCTGCGGATGAAGCCGGCCGTGGTTCACACCCACCACATCGGCCCGCTGCTGTACGGCGGGCTGGCAGCAAGGCTGGCCGGCGTGCCCCGGCTGATCCACACGGAGCATGACGCCTGGCACCTCGCACTGCCCCGGCGGCGGCATCTGGAGCGGATGGCGCTGTGCCTGGTCGGGCCGCGGGTGGTCGCCGCGGGCATGGCCGTTGCCGCAGGACTGGCGGAGGCCGTGCCCTCCTGCCGCCCGCTGGTGATGGCCAGCGGCGTGGATACCGCCCGCTTCAGCCCCGGAGACCGGATGGAGGCCAGGCGGCGGCTGGGCCTGCCGCGTGATGCACGAATCGTCGGGGCTGCCGGGCGACTTGAGTTGGTCAAGGGACACGATCTGTTGATTGAAGCCATGCGCTACTTGCCGGACGACGTCCACGTCGCCATCGCCGGAGACGGCAGCAGACGCGCTACGCTGGAAGAACAGGTGCGCGCGTTGGGACTGGTCGACCGCATCCACTTTCTGGGCCACACCGAGGATGTTGTCGGATTCTACCGCGCGCTCGACGTGTTCTGCCAGCCATCGCGCTCGGAAGGGCTGCCTCTGGCCGTGCTGGAGGCGCAATCCTGCGGGATCCGAGTGGTCGCGACGAATGTGGGAGGCGTGCGGGAGGCACTGTGCCCCGTCAACTCCGTTCTCGTCGCACCGAAGGACCCGGACGTGATGGCCCTGACGCTCGGCATCATGCTGGACGCGCCCGCACACGGAAGCCCGCGGGGATTCATCCTGGCCAACCATGACCTTGACCATCTGGCGTGTGCATACCGCGCGCTGTTGACAGCGTGACGGCGGTGAACGCGATGACCGAAAACCTGATCGCTGGCCTTACGCTCGCGTCGGCGGCGATAATTTTTTATCACCACCTGCTCTTTCCTGCATTGCTGCGCCGGTTGGCGAGCCGGCGCAGGCCCACAAACCGGTGCCGGCAGAACAGCGGCTCCGGGGCCGCGACCGGGACGCTTCCAACCATTACGATCCTCATTCCGGCCTACCAGGAGGCCGCCTTCATCTCCGACAAGATCCGCAATCTGGGCGCGCTGGATTATCCGGCCGGTTTGCTTGACGTCATTGTCGTGTGCGACGGCTGTACGGACGATACGGCCGATGTGGCGCGTGCTGCGGCTGCGGAGCCGGAATGCAGCCATCTGCAAATCATGATCCTTGATCGGCCGGACAATCGCGGCAAGGTGGCCGTGCTCAACGACGCTGTACCGCGATGCCGGGGCGAGATCATCTCGCTTACGGATGTGACGGCGCTGTTGTCGATTGACAGCCTGAGGCTGGCCGCATCGCATTTCGCGAGCGCCGATGTCGGTGTGGTGTGCGGCACCTACCGCTTGCTCAATCCGGGAAGCGAAGGCGAGGCCGTCTATTGGAACTACCAGACACGCGTGAAGCAATGGGAAGCGGCGTTGGGGGCGCCGCTCGGTGCGCATGGCGCCTTCTATCTGTTCCGTCGCTCCTTGTTCCGTCCTCTTCCCCCCGACACCATCAACGATGACTTCCTGCTGCCGATGCGCACCGTCGCAGAAGGCTGGCGCGCCATCTACGACACCGACATCGTCGGGCTGGAGTTGGAACGCGCAACGGAAGGCCAGGACTGGCTGAGGCGGCAGCGCATCGCCGTAGGGAATCTTCAGCAGGTCGTCCGCCTGCGCGGGTTGCTGCACCCCCGCCATGGAGGCGTTGCCTTCGCCTTCCTGTCCGGCAAGGCGTTGCGGTCGGTGATGCCCCTGCTTCTGCTGACCGCGTTCTTCGGTTCAGCCATGCGGGCGCCGTCATCCACCCTATTCACCGTGCTGTTCGCGGCACAAGCCCTGACCTACGCCGTCGCGCTTGGTGCCACGGCCTTGATGCTTCTGCCCATGCGATGCCACCTGCCGAACTGGTTGCACGCGTTGCGGTATCTCGTCAACGGCCATGCCGCTGCCACGGTCGGCATCGGTGTCTACGTCCTTGGGGGACGGTGTGGTCCTTGGGGCCGCGCGGTCATCCCAAGGAACGTGCCAGAACGCTCGCACATCCATCCGGCAGCACGGATCGGCAAACGCACCATCGACATCGTGGTGTCGCTGTTCGGGTTGTGGCTGACATTGCCCTTATGGGCGCTTATCGCGCTCGCGATCCGGACCGACAGCCGGGGCCCCGTCTTCTTCCGGCAGGAACGCGTCGGCGAGTGCGATAATAATGGTGCACGGCATTTCCGCATGATCAAATTCCGCACGATGCGCGTGGACGCGGAGACCGCGACCGGAGCCGTTTGGGCCACCCAGAATGATCCGCGCATCACGCGGGTTGGCCGCTTCCTGCGCTGCACCCGCTTGGACGAGTTACCGCAGTTCCTGAACGTGCTGAAGGGCGAAATGTCGCTGATTGGGCCTAGGCCAGAGCGTCCATGCATCGCCGAACGGCTGGATGCGGCCATCCCCTTCTACGCGGAACGCATGGTCGGCGTGAAACCGGGCATCACCGGGCTGGCCCAAGTCCACCAGGGTTATGACCGCTCGCTCGACGATGTACGGTCAAAGATCAGCTATGACCATGCCTACGCGCTGGCGCTGAGCAATCCTTGCGCATGGATCGGCATGGACCTGCATGTAATCGTACGTACAGTCGCCGTGATGGCCCTGGGACGCGGTCAATGAAAGGCAAAATGACCTTGTAGCACCGTAAGCGTCGTCGAAACCGTCTCGAACCTGGGGGGAGAATGGTAAAGGGCGCTGGGAAGGCGGCGAACCGGGGGCGCAATGAAGTGGCGGGTGATGGTGGAGGAGACGGGCGAGGACGGCGCGGTGACGCAGCACGTGATCTCCGAGGGTGAGCGCACCGGGGCCGGCCAAGCGGCAACGCTCGGGCTGAGTCTGGCCGAGGGCAAGGCGACCCTGGCCGGCCTGCAGCGGGGCGGATCCCCGGATTTGCATGGCTGCAGATGCAGTGAAATTGCGAGTAGGCCGGCGACGGAGGCGAGGCTGACGACCAGGAGGGACACTATCGGCCAGCCGTGGGCCACCGCCAGCGCACCCGCTGCAACCGGGCCGAAGACAAGTCCAGCGTTGTTTCCCTGCATCAGGAAACCGATGGTCGCCCCATTCAGCTCGGGACGGGGCGCGACCCGTGGCGCGGCGTCGATCAACGCCACCGGGATCAGCCCGGCAAGAGCTGAGAGGACGATGCTGACGGCATAGACAAGAGCGCCGGACAGCGCGCCACCCAGAACGCCAATGCTGCAAACGGCCATCGCCCCGAAGCGTTGGGGGCGGTTGCCGCTGTGGGCGGTGGAACGCGACCGCGACCTCGCCGAAGGGCGCTTTGTGCGGGTGCGGGCTTCGGCGCTTGGGCGCGACGGGGAGACCGTGGTTGATGCATTCCTGGCGCATCGGAACGACACGCCTCCAGGCCCCGCGGCCCACGCCTTCGGCATGGCCCTGCGCCGCCACGCTCATACGGGTCATACCGAAGGCGTTTGATGGCTTCCATCAAACGCCTTCGGTTCAAACCCGGCGGCACATGGCGCAGCCATGTGCGAAAGGGTGATGCGGCCGGCCGATCATGGAAGCCTTCATGCGCCGGCCGTATCACATGGGCAGCCGACCTTCCACCCTTCGACTGCGCAAGACAGTCCCAACCACCCACGCTCAACGGGAGATGCGCGGAATCGATCTGGCGGCACACGTCGTATGGTGACAGCCTGTGTGATGTAAGCCTCGCCATGGACCATTTCGGTGAGGAGTCGCCATGGTCGCCTGGAGGTTGTCCCTCCTCGGCGGGTTCGAACTGCGAACGGCTGCGGGCTCGCCGGTCGTGCTCACCACCAGAAAGGCGATGGCCCTGCTGGTGCATCTCGCCCTGCGTCCGGATCACGCCCAATCCCGCGACAAGCTTGCCGCTCTGTTCTGGGAAGACAGCCCGGGCATTCAGGCCCGCAGCAGCTTGCGCCAAGTGATCGCAGCCTTGCGCCGGTTGCCCCCGGGGGATGGCCCGCCGCTGTTGCTGGCCGAGGGGGACATGGTGGCGCTCGCGTCCGGCTGCGTCGAAACCGACGTTGCCGCGTTCGAGCAGGCGGCGGCGGAGGGGCTCGCCACCGGTTCGGTGGACGCGCAGGATCTCGCTCTGGAGCTTTATCGGGGAGACCTCTTCGACGGCGTTGCGTTGCGCGCCCCGACCTTTGACGACTGGCTGATGGCCGAACGACAGCGCCTGCGCGAACTGGCGCTCTCCACGATGACCCGGCGGCTCGATGCCGCGTTGGAAGCGGGCACGACGGAAGCCGGTGTCCGCACGGCGTTGCGCATCCTGGCGCTCGATCCGTTGCAGGAGCCGGCCCACCGGGCGCTGATGCAGCTCTATGCCCGCCAGGGACGCACCGCCGCGGCGCTGAAGCAGTATCAGACCTGCCGAAACCTGCTTGAGCGCGAACTGGGCGTTCTGCCCGAACCGGGCACCGAACGCCTGTTCCGCGAGGTTCTTAACCGCCGGCGCGCCCGCGACGGCCCAACCCCCACCGCGCCTCCCGCGCTGGACGCGCCCCGGCCCGCGATGGCCCCGCCCGCAAACGAGGAGCCGGGCACGCCCGCCGTTCCACCGGAGCCGCCGCAGCCCCCCGCGTCCGGTCCAGCCGATAAGCCCGAATTGCGGTACGCGGCCATCCTGTGCATCGGTCTGATCGGTGTGGAGGAGGCCGGCGCCTCGCTCGATCCAGAGGACGCGCACACTTTCTCCACGGCGCTGTTCGACCGCATCGACCGGATCGCCAGGGATTATGGCGGGCAAACGGTGCGCCATGGCGGCGATACGGCTCTGGCGGCCTTCGGCGTCCGGCGTGCGTTCGGTGACGATCCCTGGCGGGCAGCGCGGGCGGCGCTGGACATCCAGGCGGAACTGGGGCGTGCGGCGAAGGGGATGGGCGTGCGGGCCGGCGTGGCCTGCGGTCTGGTCGTGGTGGACGGCGCACGCGGCGGGACCGTCACTGGCAAGGCCATGCACGACGC
>JAEZPL010000054.1 GCA_023413605.1 Pseudomonadota bacterium | reverse complement strand
GTCTGGGGGATGGGCGGGAAGCTCCGCTCTCCCCCGGCCGGTTCCGTCGCCCAGCGGATCGCCGCGCCGATGCGGTCCAGCGCGTCGCGGCTGTCCGGAAGGTCGCGGCCGTGGGCGTGGAATTCGTGGGTCATGTGCTCCCAGACGTCCAGCCGCACCCGCGCGCCCTGGGCCTGGACGGTCCGGGCGAAGTCGCGGACCATGTCGACGAGGATTTCCTTACCCCCGGCCTGGAGATAGAGCGGCGCCAGCCCCCGGAAATCCTGGCAGATCGGCGAAAGCTCGGCGTCGCTGAAATCTCCCGCTCCCTTCAGCCACGCCGCGAATTGCAGCGTCATGTAGCCCTGGACGAGGTCGTAGCGGTCGTGCCCGAACTGGCTGGCGCCGCGCCGCCCGACGTCGGTCCACGGGCTGAGGGCGATCCCGATCGCCGGCTGGGGCAAACCCGCCTCGCGCAGCTTGGCGATGGTCATCAGCGTCAGGTGGCCGCCCGCGGAATCCCCGCACACGACCAGTCGCGCCGGGTCGGTGCCCTGGTCGATCAGGAAGCGGTAGGCGGCCAGCGCGTCCTCGATCTGCGCCGGGTGCGGGTGTTCGGGCGTCAGCCGGTAGTCGGGGGCGAAGATGGGCAGGCCCAGCCAATCGGCCAGCATGGCGATGAACTGGCGCGTCACGGCGGCGTAGAAGGTGTAGCCGCCGCCATGCAGATACAGCAGCGTGGCCCCGCCCCGGCGGGAGCGCGGGATGAACCAGTCGCCGCGCGGCTCGCCGGGCAGGCTCGGCCGGATGTCGACCTCCGGAGCCGGGTCCGGCACGGGAATCAGGCTGTCGAAATAGGCGCGCGCCTCGGCGATGTCGGTGAGCGCGAAGGCGTGGTTGAACTGCCCCCGCCAGAACAGGTTGCCGATCTCGAACAGGGGCGTCCATTCCGGCACGAGCGGGCGCCCGACGGCGCGCCCGGCCAGCACGCGGGCGGAGCAGAGCAGGATGGCGGCAAGGCTGCGGGCTTTGTGGCGGAAGCGCCCCTGAAGTATCGTCTTGGGCATGGTCGGGCTCCGGTGGAACGGTCGGCCCTTTTTCTCCGCCGCGCCGCCCGACCGTATAGAACGGAGACGACACCTGCGATGCCTTCCGCCCGCCTGTTGCTGCCGCGTCCGGCGCTGGCCGCCTGCGTGTTCGCCGGGGTGGAGCGCGACACGCGCGGTCTGGCGCTGAGCGACGAACAGCGTTTCAACTACTACCCGGCCTCGCCGATGTCGGTGGTCTCGTGGATCTTCGACGGCACGCTTCACATGGTGGAGGAGCCCAGGGTGGAAAAGCAGGAAACCGGCGGCGTTCCGGTGCTCGGCCCGCCGCTGCCGTCCCTGATCCTGTCCGGGCCGCAGCGCCGCCCCGTGGCCAGTTGGTCGCCGGGGCCGGTCCACGCGCTGTCGGTCGGCTTCTGCCCGGACGCCCTGGCCCGGCTTCTCGGGATTGGGCCGGAATCCCTGATCGACCGGACCCTGCCGCTGGAGGACGTGGCGTCCGGCCCGCTGCTGGCGGCCTTCCGGTCCGTGCTGGCGCCGGACGCGCGGGCCGAGCCGTTTCGCCGCCTGGAAGACCGGCTGGAGCCCCTGTGGTCCGGCCCGCACCAGACCCGTCCGACGCCGCGTTTGGGTGACTGGGTGCGTTCCCTGGCGACGCGGGCGGCGCTGTCCCCGGCGGGGCGCGGGGTGCGGCAGGCGCAACGCCGCATCAAGGCCTGGACCGGCCAGAGCCACCGCGACCTGCAACTGTTCGCCCGGGTCGAGGAGGTGGCCGCCCGCACCCGGAAGCATCGGGCCGAGGGGACCCGCGATCTCGCCGGCCTCGCCAGCGACGCGGGCTTCGCCGACCAGTCGCACATGGGGCGGGAGGTCCGCCGCGTCACCGGCCTTGCCCCTGGACGGCTGGACGAGTTGATCGCCAATCACGAATCCTTCTGGTTCTACCGCCTGATCGAGGAACAGTTCGGCGGGTGAAGCCCGGTGCTCCCCTATACCGACGTCACGCGGACGTCACCTGCACGTCCACCGTCATGCCGAGGAAGTCGGCCGGCGCCCCGGTCCAGGACCCGCTGAGCGGCACCGCCTGCGTCGGGTCGCGCGCCACGGCCACGCGGATCAGGTTGCTGCCGCCGATGATGCCGTTGGTCGGGTCGAATTCCACCCAGCCCGCGCCGGGCAGGTAGATTTCGACCCAGGCGTGGGTGGCGCCTCCGCCCACCACCGCATCCCCCGCCGCCCCATCGCGGGCAGGGTCGTACAGATAACCCGACACGAAGCGCGCCGCGAAGCCGA
Organism: Pseudomonadota bacterium; assembly: GCA_023413605.1. GTDB lineage: Bacteria > Pseudomonadota > Alphaproteobacteria > Azospirillales > Azospirillaceae > Azospirillum. The sequence goes on along the minus strand of JAEZPL010000054.1, from coordinate 10,029 downwards.
GCGAGCGCGCCGACTCCATCATCAGCAGCGCGAAGTCGCGGCAGGACCCGCTGCCCAGTTGCAGGGTCTCCACGGGGCTCTGCGTGCCCATCAGGTCGCGGGCCTGATAGGCGAAGCTCTCCTTGATGCTGCGGGTCATGGACACCAGCATTTCCTGCGTGTCGGGCGGCCCGCCCTCGCCCAGCAGGACGAACCGCTTGGCCCAGTCGTCCACAAGATGGTCCGGATCCGGGTAGTGCCGCTGCGTCGTCAGCGAAAGGTCCGGCACTTCCTCCGCCGTGTAGCTGAAGGGGTAGGTGCGGGCGTAGTCCTCGATGGGAAACTCAAGCTCGCCCAGCGGGTAATGCTCGACCCGGATGCGGCTTTCGAAGCGCAGCTCCGCCGCCGGCTGGTCGAAGCTGGCCACCGCGATGGAGTTGCCGAACACGTCGTGCAGCCAGCGCACCCGGCTGGGCGCCGGGCTGATGACCAGACCCGTCTCCACCAACCGCAGGTCGTGGCTGTCGCGCGGCCGGAACATCAGCCGGTGGTCGCCGAAGGTCACCGGCTGGGCATAGCGGTAGGTCGTCGTGTGGCGGATATCCAGGGTCATCATGGGGCCGTCCCCTTCCATGGGCCCTTCCCGGGGCCAGCACGCAACGGCGAGGTTTGAGAATGGTTCCGAAACACAGTATGGTGGTAGGGCATTCGGGTGGCCCGCTCCGGGGAGAGAGGGGAAGCACCTGCGCCAAAAGGATGGAGTCGGCCGGAATCGTGGACCGGGACGCACGCCACCGCACAACGAAACGTTAGAGACGACGACAACAAGGGGACCCCCATGGCTTCGCGCCTCGAACAGCTCTGCATCGACAAGGGGCTGAAGATGACCGACCAGCGCCGCGTGATCTCGCGCGTGCTGTCGGAGGCGACCGATCATCCGGACGTGGAGGAGGTGCACCGCCGCGCGTCCGCCATCGACCCGCGCATCTCCATCGCCACGGTCTACCGGACCATGCGCCTGTTCGAGGAAGCGAACGTCATCGACCGTCTGGACTTCGGCGACGGCCGCGCCCGCTATGAAGAAGCGGGGGCCGAACACCATCATCACCTGATCGATCTGGAATCCGGCAAGGTGGTGGAGTTCACCAACGAAGAGCTGGAGCGCCTGAAGGAAGTCATAGCACGTGAGCTTGGCTATGAACTGCTCGGCCACAGGCTTGAACTGTACGGTGTTCCGCTGAACCGGCGTGCCTCCACGGCGGAGTGATTAGGGGAGTGATCGGGCATCCGCCCGTGCCAGCCCTGAGTCCTTTGGAATCACCGCCCCCCAATCGGACGGTTTATTCATCCATTGCGGATTGCACCGGGCGCGGCCCTGTCCGGGGGCCATGTGCGACCATAGCTTCATGATCGCACATGAATTTCCGACAGGACCGGCCTTTTCCATGGACGACAGCACCAACGACCCTGTTCTCGCCCGCATCGACCGGCTGACCGACATGGTCACCCACCGCCTGGACAAGCTGGAGGAGCGTCTGCGCGGACTGGAGCAGGACAACGGGGAGATCATCAACCTCCTGATCGCCGTGAAAGCCGGCCTGGAGGAATGCTCCGGCGACCTGCTGATCGAGGCCGAGGAGATCGAAGCCGACGACATGCCGGGTCCATCCCTGCATTGATGCGGACCTCCGGCACAAGCCCCCTCCCGTGCGCGCCCTGCACGGGCAGCAGGGGCGGGGTGCCGACATTTGACTTGTGGACGGCGGCGTTCGACCGGATAAGGGCGTCATGCAGATCAGTGCCGAATCGCCCGCTCCAGTCCTTTCCAGCAATCCTGACGGGACGCAGCCCCTGGCGTCCTCTCTCGTGGACATCGCGCCCGGCGTTGCCTTCTTCGACTTCGACGGCACGCTGATCCACGGCGACAGCCTGCTGATGTTCATCGGCGAGGTCATCGGGCACCGCCGCGCCAAACTGGCCTTCCTGGACGCGCTGCGGTCGGGCCTGCACCGCCACGCGCGGGGTCGTGGCCCCGGCGTGGACCTTCCCGGCTCCATCAAGACCATCCTGCTGCGCCGGACGCTGCGCGGCGTGCCGGTGTCCGACGCGTTGGCCGCGGCGGAGCGGCTGACGCGGCGCATCCGCTGGCACGCCCCCCTGGTCGAGACGTTGAAGATGCACCGGCGCGAGGGACGCCGCGTCGTCGTGGCCACCGGCGCGCTCGACATCTACATGCCGGCGCTGCTGCGCGGGCTGGAGGTCGACGACCTGCTGGCCACCGGCCTGGAGGTGGTGGACGACACGCTGACCGGGCGCCTCAGCACCGGCAACTGCGTGCGGCTGGACAAGGCAGACCGGGTGCGCGCCTGGATCGCCGCCAACGGCCCGTTCGGAGAGACCTGGGGCTACGGCAACCGGCCGAGCGACCTTCCCATGCTGGCCGTGGTGGACCGCCCCGCCATCATCAAGATTTGAAGCCCTCTGAATTTGAACACATCAAGTTCGGAGTCTATCCAAATTCGAGATTTTGTCTGGGCGATTTACAACCGCCGCCCCATAGCGTACAAAAACGGTCAGGAATGATCGGGAGTCCGGGGGCATGTTCTCCATCGAAGCCGACATCCGGTCGCCGGGCATCGGCGGCCGGCGCGCGGTAATCGCCGACGACGATCCGGACCAGCGGGCCGCCCTGGCCCGGCACTTGGCCGAACGCGGCTTCGCCGTGTCGGAGGTGCTGGACGGGTTCGAGGCCCTGTCGGTCATCGGGGCGGAGGCCCCTTGCGTGGCGCTTATGCGCCGCCGGATGGAAGAGGACGACGGGGAACGCGCGGCGGCCCTGGCCTCCATGCTTTACCCCCGCACCCACATCATTTTGACGACCAGCGACCCTGCCCTGGCCCAGCCCGGTTCGACGGCGGAGGACAGCCCCTTCACCGTGCTGGCCCGTCCGGTCGATCTGGCGCAGTTGGACCGCTGCCTGGACGGATTGTCCTCATAATTCGGTCAGGATCTCCACCGGCATCCCGACGGACAGGCCCAGGTCACGGTCGGCGCGGCCACGGTTGACGGCGATCTCCGCCAGACCGTTGGAGTTCTCGTACCACAGCGCCCCGCCCGGCGGCACGTCGGCGAAGGTCCGGCCGCGCCGGACCCCGGCCCCTCCGGCGCGCAGCAGCGCCCCGTCCGGCAACGCCGACGCGCGCATCCCGGTCATCGCGTTGCCGTAGACGTCCACATAGACGATGCGCGCCAGCTCGTCCGGCCAATCGGGCCGCGCGATGGAGGCCGGATCGAGCGCCGTTCCCGGAACCGCCTTCCCCATGGCCAGCCCAGCCGCCACCGGAGCGAAGAGGTCGCGGCCATGGAAGCTGGCGGACAGGCGGGCCGGCCGCCAGTCGATCGCCCAGGTCTTCAAAATCGAGGCCCGGCGCCGCAGCAGCTCGAACAGGCCGTTGTCCGGGCCGACGAACCGGCGCCCGTCCGCTTCCACCACCAGCGGGCGGCGGTCGGTTCCCACGCCGGGATCGACCACGCAGACGAAGACGCTGCCCGCCGGGAATTCCGCGGCGTAGGCCGCCAGCAGGTAGGCGGACAACTGTGGGTCGAAAGCCGGGGCGTCGGCGAACAGGTCGATGACCGGCACGCCGGGCGCTTCCCGCGCCAGCACCACCTTGACTTGCCCAACATAAGGCCCGGCAAGGCCGAAATCCGTGAACAGCACGATCATGGCGCCAGCATAGCCCAACGATGCACGCCGGTCACAACCGTTCCGGTTGCCGCAGGGGCGCAAAATCCATAGACTTCGAAGGCTTTCTTCGAGCGGAGCCGCCCATGACGCCCCTCCACCTCTGGCATCGCCGATGGAGCGGCCGATGGAGCGGACTGACGCTGGTCGCACTGGTTCTGATGGTGGCCAGCGCGGCGCACACCTTCCGGCACATCCTCGACCACAACTCGGCCGACCTGCTCTGGTCGATGCTGAGCATCCCGCTGGCCGGCATCGTCATGATCCTGGCGCTGTTGCGGGAAAGCCGGGCCGCGGAACGCGCGCGGGCCGAGGCCGATGCCGCCGAGACGCGCGCCGCGGACGCGCACCGCCGCCTGGCCGAGGCCGTGGAGGTCATCAACGAAGGCTTCGTGCTGTTCGACGCCGATGACCGGCTGGTCCAGTGCAACGCCCGATTCCGCGAGATCTGCACGCCCTTCGGCCCGCTGACTCCCGACGTCCGGTTCGAGGATCTGATCCGATTCGGCGCCGTGAACGGCCATTTTCCCGACTGCGACCCGGCCGACGCCGAGCTCTGGATCACGGCAAGGCTCGACCACCACCGCAACCCCACCGGACCGCTGCTGCAACGCATGGCCGACGGGCGCTGGTTCAAGATCGACGAGCGCCGCACCAGCGACGGCGGCTATGTCGGGCTGCGCACCGACATCACCGACCTGAAGCAGCGCGAAGAGGAACTCGCCCAGAAATCCGACCTGCTGGAGGCCACCTTCAGCACCATGGCGCAGGGCCTGCTGGTGTGGAGCGCGGACGGCCATTATCTGGCCTGCAACAGGCGCCTTCTTCAGATCCTGGACCTGGCGGAAGGGATGATGCGGCCGACCCTGACGCTGGCGGGCTTCGTGCGCCATCTCGCCGAGCGGGGCGAGTTCGGCCCCGGCGATCCGGAGCGGCTGGCCGCCCAGCGCCTCGCCATGCTGGACCCGGACGTGCACAGCCGGAACGAGCGCGTCCGCCCCAACGGCCGCGTGCTGGAGGTCACCACCAGCCGCATGCCCGATGGATCGGTCCTGATGGCCTACACCGACATCACCGATTTCCGCCGGGTGGAAACGGCGCTGCGCGACAGCGAGGACCGCTTCCGCAAGCTGTCGGACGCGGCCCTGGACGGCATCCTGGTGCACGAGTTGGGCGTGATCGTCGACGCCAACCGGGCCGCCGCCGCCATGCTGGGACGCACGCCGGAGGAACTGGTCGGGCAGCCCATCGCGTCGCTGCTGGTGCCCGAGGACCGGGAGTTCGCCTGGCGGCGGATGCGCGCCCGCGACGAGTCGCCCTTCGAGGCGAGCTGCCTCCGCGCGGACGGCACCCGCCTGATCGTCCAGGGGGAGACGCGCTACGTCCCCTACCGCGGGCGGACCATGGCGATGGTGTCCCTGCGCGACATCACCGAGCACCGTCGGGCCGAGGCGCAGCTTCGCCTCGCCAAGGAACAGGCCGAACTGGCGAGCCGGGCGAAGTCGGAATTCCTGCGCACCATCAGCCACGAGATCCGCACGCCCATGAACGGCGTGCTGGGCATGCTGGGCCTGCTGCTGGACGGCCCGCTGGGCGAGGAGCAGCGCAGCTACGCCAGAACGGCGCGGGAATCGGCGGAAGCGCTGCTGTTCATGCTGAACGACATCCTGGACATCTCCAAGATGGAGGCCGGCAAGCTGACGCTGGAGACGGGGCGCTTCGCCCTGGCCGACGTGGTGGAAGGCGTGGTCGAGCTTCAGGCCGCCCGCGCCTTCGCCAAGGGGATCGAACTGGCCGCCTGCGTCCCGGCCGGGTTGCCGGGGACACTGCGCGGCGATTCGGGCCGGTTGCGGCAGGTGCTGCTGAACCTCGTCGGCAATGCGGTCAAGTTCACGGAGCGGGGCGGCGTCACCGTCACCGTGTCGCGGGATGAACCACCGCCGGCCGGCGGCGAACCGCAGCCCGGCATCGCCCGCCTGCGGTTCGAGGTGACCGACAGCGGCATCGGCATCCCGCCCGACGCCCAGTGCGACCTGTTCACCGAATTCGCGCAGATCCACCCCCGCCTGTCCCGCCGCCACGGCGGGGCCGGGCTGGGGCTGGCCATTTCCAAGCGGCTGGTGGAGATGATGGGCGGCGCCATCGGATTCGACAGCGCGGCCGGGCACGGCAGCCGCTTCTGGTTCACCCTGCCTCTGGAAGTTGACGAAAACGCCCCCATGACCGGCTGCGAGCGGGCCTTGGCGGACCACCGCGTCCTGCTGCTGGAATCCAACCCGGCGACCCGGCGGGCGTTGGCCGCCCAGATCCGCTCCTGGGGCGCCACGGTCAGCGCTCCGGACGCGACCGATGACGCGACGGGCACGGAGCCGGCCCGTTTCGATCTGGCCATCATCGGCGGCGTCGCGGCCCCCGGCCCGGACCATCACGACCTGCCGGGGCGCCTGCGCGCTGCGGGGGCGCGGACGATCTTGCGGCTGGCACTGCCGCAGCGGGCCATGGAGGATCCGGGCGTCGATGCGGTGCTCGCCAAGCCCGCGCGGCAAGCGCGCCTGCTGGAGGCGCTGAGCGGGACGGCGCCGCCCAACTTCATGCCCACGGCGGAGCCCACGCCCCTTCCCGACGGAAAGGGACGGCGCATTCTGCTGGCGGAGGACAGCCCGACCAACCAGATGGTGGCCGCGCTGCTGCTGCGCGGCGCCGGATACCACGTGGACATTGCCGGCAACGGGGCGGAGGCCGTCGAGGCCGCCAGGGCCGCCCCCTACGACCTGATCCTGATGGATCTCGCCATGCCGGAAATGGACGGGCTTGCAGCCACGCAGGCCTTGCGCGCCATGCCGCCGCCCCTGGGGGCCGTGCCGATCATCGCCATGACCGCCGACGCCATGGACAGCGACCGCGAGCGCTGCCTCGCCGCGGGCATGAACGACCATGTCGCCAAGCCGGTGGACCGCGCGCACCTGCTGCGCACGGTTGCCCGTTGGCTGCCCGACGCCCAGCCGGACGATCAGGATCCTCCGGCGTCGGCTACGGATGCGGCAGACGGTGCATCCGCGGCCGGCGAAACGGCAGCGGAGCCGCTGGACACGGACGTGCTGAACCAGCTTGCCCAGGATCTGGATCCGGAGCTTCTGGCCGACGTGATCCGGCAATTCGTGGAAGAGACCCTGGCGAGGGCCGAGCGGATCGCCCGCAGCGACGGCGATCTGGGAAGCCTTGCGCGCGAAGCGCACACGCTGAAAAGCACGGCGGGCACCTTCGGCGCCCATTACCTGTCGGCCGCGGCCCGCGCGCTGGAGGTGGCCTGCCGGAACAACGCGGTCGGCGAGGTGGAGTCGCTCCGCCGCGACATCCCTCGCCTCACCCGCGAGGCCGTGGAGGCCTACCGGTCGCGGGGTTACTTCACTCCATCACACTGATGTTGACGGCGGCATCCTTGCCGTTGTTGCCACGCGCAACCTCGAACTGGACGCGCTGGCCTTCGGACAGGGCATGCAGACCCGATTTCTGAACGGCGGTGATGTGGACGAACACGTCCTTGGCGCCGGCTTCCGGCGCGATGAACCCATAACCCTTCGTGGTGTTGAACCATTTGACGGTGCCGGTGGTCATAAGCGAACTCCCTGCGGCTTAGTCGGTGTCCCACGCCGGATCGAGAAGCCGCTCCAAAGGACTGGCTGAAACGGTTGGTTGCATGATCTTGGCATGGGACGGCGGTCGGATGCGAGGCGGTGATCAAGCGGAACTAAGACAACGCGAGGGGAGGCTAGCCGCAGAAAGCCCGCACCGGCAAGGCGGCTTCAGGGCATATGCCCAATGCAGCCGCCGCTGTCATTCGGAAATAAGCCGATGGCGGCAGGTATCAGGCCGGCAAGACTTTCGATGGTCTTTCGCGAAACGATTGTACGCGAAACTGTTGCTTCAGAGTTTGCCTTCGGCCTGCCAGGCAAGGCGCTTGCGGTAGATGGTCGAGGCACTGATTTCCAACAGCGCGGCGGCGCGCGGAATGTTGCCGTCGCAGGCGGCGATGGCTTCCTCGATGGCGTCGCGCTCCACCTCCCACAGCGGCTTCACCGTTTTCGGCGACGGCGGCTGTGGGGAAGACGGCTGCCCCATCGGGGCCGGATGCGGATGCGCGGCCGGCAGGGCTCCCCCATGGCCGGGACCATGTCCGGCGCCCGGCCCGCCGTTGCCGTGGGCCGTGGCCGTTCCCGGCGGCGCGCCGAGCGGCGGCGGCAGCATGGCCGGGGTCACCGTGTCGCCGTCGTGCAGGACGACGATGTTGCGCACCACGTTCTGCACCTGCCGCACGTTGCCCGGCCAGTGGTAGGTGCGCAGCGCGTGTTCCGCCTCCGGCGAGAAGCGCAGGAAGCTCTTGCCCTCCTCCCGCGCGTAATCGGCCAGGCAGCGGCGGGCGATCTCCAGCACGTCGTCCTCGCGCTCACGCAGCGCCGGCAGGTGGATCGGGATGACGTGCAGGCGGTAATAGAGATCCTCGCGGAAGCGCCCCTCCTCCACCTCCCGCAGCGGGTCGCGGTTGGTGGCGCAGACGATGCGCAGGTCCACCTTCTCCAGCTTGCTGCCGCCGACGGGCGTGAAGGTCCCGGTCTGGATGAAGCGCAGCAGCTTGGTCTGAAGGTCCGGCGCCAGTTCGCAGATTTCATCCAGGAACAGCGTGCCGCCGTTGGCCCGCGCCGCGGCGCCCTCGCGGTCGGCCACCGCCCCGGTGAAGGAGCCCTTCATGTGGCCGAAGATCTCGCTTTCCATCAGGTCCTTGGGGATGGCCCCGCAGTTGGTGGCGATGAAGGGCATGGAGGCGCGCGGGCTCTGCCGGTGGATGGCCTCGGCGCAGACCTCCTTGCCGGTGCCCGACTCGCCGGTGATGAAAACGGTGGCGCGGGACGAGGCGGCGCTGTCGATGATCCGGTAGACCGCCTGCATCGCCAGCGACGAGCCGATGAAGCCGTGATAGCGGCTCCGCCCCAGATCCTTTTCGAAGGTGTCGACGATCTGGGCGAGGCGCAGCCGCTCCATCGCGTTGCGCACGGTGACGACCAGCCGGTCGGCCGAGAAGGGCTTCACCAGGAAATCGTAAGCGCCGTAGCGCATCGCCTCCACCGCCACGCCGACCGACCCGTGCGCCGTGATGATGATGACCGCGCAGGGCAGCGCCTGACCGCTGATGCGCTTCAGCACCTCCATCCCGTGCATGTCGGGAAGCTGGAGGTCCAGCAACACGATGCGCGGCACGCCGTCGGCCAGCTGTTCCAGCGCCTCCGCCCCGGTTTCCACCGTGATGACGGGGCTGCACTCCTTCTTCAGGTACTCCGCGTAAACGCGGGCCAGCGAGGGCGTGTCTTCGACGAGCAGGACGGGCGTGGCGCGCGAGGGCATGGACCGAATCGGAGGCGGGAGGAACGGCGGCTGGGCAGCAATCACAAAGGCGGTGCTCGACCTGTGGTGAGTAGCACCGTTTCCTTAGAATGCACTCTACGCGATGCAGCGGCCTTCGTGAAAGACCCGGAATGGAGACACGCAACGAAACATCGCGTAAAGACGTTTCACAAGCAGGCTGTACAGGCATATTTCACACAGAAAATGCTGTGAGGAGAGGCGAAGGACGCTTGTACCGAGTGCCGTGATGGAATATCTGAATTCTACAAAATCCATCGCGAAGAACGGCGAGGGCTCCGTGGCCGAAACATCCGCACTGTCCGGAAAGCGCATCCTGCTCGTCATCGCGGGCGGCATTGCGGCCTACAAGGGGCTGGAACTGATCCGCCGGCTGAAGGAACGCGGCGCCTCCGTGCGCGCCGTCCTGACCAAGGCGGGGGCGCAGTTCGTCACGCCGCTGTCGGTGCAGGCGCTGACCGAGGACACCGTCTACCAGGATCTCTGGTCCCTGACCGACGAATCGGAAATGGGGCACATCCAGTTGTCGCGCGACGCCGACCTTCTGGTGGTCGCCCCGGCCACGGCCAACCTGCTGGCCCGCATGGCCGCCGGCATGGCCGACGATCTGGCCGCCACGGTCGTGCTGGCGACGGACAAGCCGGTGCTGGTCGCCCCGGCCATGAACGTGCGCATGTGGGAGCATCCCGCGACCCAGGCCAACATGGCCTTGCTGGAAAAGCGCGGCGTGCTCCGCGTCGGCCCCAACAAGGGGGAAATGGCCTGCGGCGAATACGGCCCCGGCCGCATGGCCGAACCCATGGAGATTCTCCAGGCCATCACCGCCCATTTCGAGGAACAGGACGCGCCCAAGCCCCTGAAGGGCAAGCGCGCGCTGGTCACCAGCGGCC
>JAEZPL010000053.1 GCA_023413605.1 Pseudomonadota bacterium | reverse complement strand
CAACGATTCGCCGACGAGCACGCGGTTGATCTTCGCGGACGATCCTCCCCACATGGCCATAGCGTTTCTCCCTTGCTTGGCGTGTGCTTCGTTGCGGGGCGCGCCGTTTCCGAAAGAATCGGACCCTTGGGCTTGTCCTTGGGCTTGCTAGGTCGTCGGCATCAGCCAAAAGGAAAACAGGCAGCCAACGACAATATCGGCGGTGGTCCCCGGGTTGATGCCATTGTATTTGAGTTCCTTGTCCAACTCCGCTAGGCGCGATCGCGTTAGTGTGAATGCGTGCCCGTCCCGTGATCCTTCTCTCAAATCCGAAGCGCGGCGGCACAGCCATTCGGCCTTGTTCCACCCGTATTTTCGGATGACATGGCTGTCCGGTATGGTTGCCAGAACGTCCAAATACAGAGACTCCACCGCCTGTTCGTAACCCGCCCCCTCGTCCAAAGATGTCCGCAGGTGTGGCACGCCCATGTCGAAGATGTCGGCGTAATCCGTCGCGTATTGCCGGGCGATCCGGTCGCGGTCCTGGGCCTCCCGCATGGCGGCGAGCAGAGTGACCGTGGCCGGCGCGTGCACGTCGCTGCCCTCCACCCGGCCCAGCCCGGCCGGGGCGGCCAGCGCGATGGCGCGGAAGGTCAGCTCCGCATCGGCGACGGTCAGGCCGGAGAGCACGCGGCGCAACCGGTCGCGCAAGGAACCGCCGGCACCGGACAGCGCCGCCTGCGCCAGCGGGGCCGCCAGCAGCAGGATGCCAAGGTTCGTGTTGCAGCCCACAGCGTCCTTGGTCGCCTGCACCGCCTGAAGGATGCGTTCTCCGACGCTCAGTCCTGCCTGGGCGAGGATGGGGGCGGTCGCGTCGGCGCTGGCCAGGAACTGGCCGACCGTCATCCCGTGGCCGTCCGCGTGGATGTGGACGTTGCCGGGCTTCAGCGCGCGCAATTCCAGATGGCACGCGGCCCGGTAAGCCCCGGCAATTCCCGATTCAGGTTCAGGAGGGAAAGGCGCCCAGTCCGGCATGCGCATTCACCCGCTCCACGAAATCGGCCGCCAGGGCGTCGGCGATGTTCACCGTGCTGACGCGCTGCAAGCCCTGCCACGCCGGCATGCTGTTGACCTCCAGCACCAGCCAGCGCCCGTCCCGGTCCTGGATCAGGTCGACACCGGCATAGGTGGCGCCGACCGCCCGCGCGGCGCGGACGGCCAGGGCGGCGGCCTCGTCGTCGGTTGGCGCGGCCTCGCAGCTTGCCCCCTGGTGGACGTTGGTGATCCAGGTCCGGCCATGGCGGTTCATGGCGGCGATGGCGCGGGCACCCACGACAAACACACGCCGGTCCTGCCAGCGCTCCTCCTGCCGCGGCGGGATGAAGGGTTGCAGATAATAGACGCCGCCGACCGCCTCGGCCTCGGGCAGGTCCTCCGGCCCGGCCAGCCGCACCAGGCCGCGCCCCTGCGCGCCGAACAGCGGCTTCAGCACCTGATCGGGGGCCGCGTCCAGCAGATGCCGGGCGGTTTCGGGAACTTGCGTGGCGAGCGAGGGCGGTGTCGGCAGGCCGGCGCGGGCGAGCAGGAAGCTGGTCATGCTCTTGTCCACGCAGCGTTCGATGGCCCGCGCGTCGTTGTGGACCGGAACGTCCAGTTCCCGCAGCGCGTGGAGCACGCCCAGGCGCAGCGTCACCTGTTCGAAGCTGCCCTGGCCGACCGCCCGCACGAACACGCCGGCCGGCAAGGCGTCCTCGAAACCGGGGATCAACAACCCGGTGGCGGTGTGGCCGACCGCGATGCCGCATTGGCGGGGGGAAACGCAGCGGCAGGGCAGGCCGTGCGCCTCGATGGCCTTCACCAGCCGGGGCGTGTGCCAGTCCGGCCGTTCTGTCAGGATCAGGGCGGTGCGCTCACCGGACATCGCTGAACGAGCGCTCCACAAGGTCGGGCACCAGATGGCCGGCGTGGAAGCTGCGCCCGCTGTCCAGCGCGGTGACGGTGACCCGCGCCGGGCTGAACAGCATCCCGTCGATGGCGTAGAAGTCACCCTTGACGGCGGCGAAGATTTCGCCGAACGGCCGCCCATGGTCCCGCGAGGCGGAAGAGGGCAGACGCCGCGCCAGATCCTCGGCCTCCGCGTCCGGGCCTGTGACGTGCAACTGAACCGTCCCGCCGTAAAGGATCGCATCGTTGGTCCGGCCCATGGCCGTCATGAAGCCGCCGCCGGGCGGGGGAAGCGGCGCCATGGCGATCCCGTCCACCACCCGGTCGAGGGGAAATCCCAGCGTATGGACCTTGTGCAGCGCCACCTCCAGCACGCGGGCGACCACCTGGACGGTTCCGGCGAGGCTCTGCGTCGGGGTGAGGACGAGCGTCAGCCTGTCCGGCGCGATGCCGCAGGTTTGGGCGATGTGGGCGACCAGTTCGGCGGGCGGCAGCGTCGCCACCTCCAGCACGAAGGCGGCGCTGTCCGCCGTGTCCCGGTAGCCGAGTTCGTCGAACAGCGATTCCTGCCGGGCCAGCGCGCGGCCGGGGCCGGAGCCCAGCGCGAAGAAGGCGCCCTTGCCGCTGCCGTGGCTGAGGCTCCATCCCGCATACTGGCTGCCCAGGCAGGCCAGCACCGGCTGGCTGCTGTGCACCGTGACGCCGAAGGGCCAGGCCGGAACGCCGGGCACCGGGCCGAGCGTCGCCCGGCCGAGCCCGCCCATGCACAACTCCGCGATCCGCCGTCCGGCCTCCAGCCCACCGGGATGCCGGATTCCCGCATCGACGACGCAGGCTCCGCC